>JACCQV010000270.1 GCA_013813945.1 Deltaproteobacteria bacterium
TCCTTGCCCCGGGCGAGGCCGTCCTCGAGCGCGACGCGATAGCTGTCGGCCTTGCCCGACCCGAGCTGGCCGATCACCGCGGCCGACCCCGAGCCCGCAACGGTCTCCGAGCGCGGAGCTTCGGAGCCCATGGTTCCGGCCGAATCGCCTGCCATCGTCTGCGGCTCGACGTTCCGAGCGACGCCGTCGGCCTGGATCGCAGGCTGCGAGGTCGCTGGCGCCGTGCTCTCGACGAACTGATCGCCCTTGTGCTTGGTCACGAACGTCGCGACGCCGAGCACGATCACGAGCATCGCGGCCGCGGCCATGGCGGGGTGCGCTGCGAACGAGCGGACGAACCGCGCGAACCAGCCCTCCTGAACCTCGGGCTTTGGCGCACAGCGCGTCGCTTCCTTCATCAGGAGCGCCGAGATGGACGGAGGGGGCTCGAGCTGAACGTGGAGGAGACGGCTCTCGCGAACGAGACCCCGAGCATGCGTCAGGTCGGCGAGCGCGGTTCGGTCGCCAGGGTGCGAATCCAGGTGCGCCGCCAGGCGCGTCTCTTCGGCGGGCGTGAGCTCCCCGTAGAGGGCGCTGATCAGCAGCGCATCGATGTCCTGGCGTTCCACCATTTGTCCTGGGTCCTTATACTACGTGTGTACCGACGAGCGACGAACGGAAGAACGCCAGGGAGCTCGCGCGCTTGGCACCACTTCGTGCCGCGCCGATCGTCTCTCGGATCTTCGTTTTGTCGCTCGTTGATTACAGACGCAGGACCAGGCCCAGCGATCTAACGTGGTGCTGAAAATGCACTACGGGGGGTGTCGCAGGTCACAACACCCGAGAAACTCAGTCCTTGTTCGGCTCGCACGACCAGTTCACCGAGTCGATCGCCCAGCCATCGTCGCCACAGACGGCCGCACTGGCCTCCGCCGATCCCGCACCGGAGTCGTTGAGTGCGAGCTTCGCCGACTTGGGATGCGTGGACCGGCGCTTCTTCGAGTCCGGCGCGCACACCACCCGCCACGTGATCGAGCAGTCGACCGGCACGGTGCAGCTGTTGTGGATCGTGAAAGCCACCGTCTCGTCATCCTTGTCCTGCTGATCGAAGGCCGTGCAGTCCGCGAGGGACTTCTTCGCCCGATCCGCGGTCGCCGCGGGAGTCGTGATCATCAGAGCAAGGGCGCAGATAGCCCAGGGAGTCGAACGCATGGCGGATCTCCGGTCGTGGCGGTGGACGGACGTGGACGGACGCGGACCACGCGCAGAGCTGACGCTCCGGCGCTTCCGCAGCTCGCCGCAATCACTTGCAGCGGCACCGTCGGTTACAAGAGCTGAGACAGCGCCCGAGGCGTTCGGTTCCGGGATTTTTCGCGCGCATCCTCCAACCCAGGCATGATCCCGCGATGCCTGGCCCTCTCGATGTATTCCGCGACGGCGTGCTCGCCGGACATGTGGCGCTCGTCACCGGCGGCGGGACCGGAATCTGCCGCGGCATTGCCGCTGCGTACGCGCGGCTCGGCGCGGACGTCTGCATCGTCAGCCGCAAGCAGGACGTCCTCGACGCAACGGCCAAGGAGCTGTCCGAGGCCACCGGACGCACGATCCTCGGCGTCGCGGCCGATGTCCGAGATCCGGACGCGATCGCACGCGCGGTCGCGACGACGGTCGAGCGCTTCGGCAAGCTCGACACCTTGATCAACGGAGCCGCCGGCAACTTCCTCGCCCCGGCGGCCGCACTCACCCCCAACGGCTTTCGCACCGTGATCGACATCGATCTCAACGGAACGTTTTACGCCGCGCGCGCCGCCTTCGAGCACCTGCAGAAGTCCGGCGAGGCACTGATCCTCAACATCAGCGCGACGCTGCACTATCACGGCACGCCGCTCCAGCTTCACGCGTCTGCCGCGAAGGCGGGCGTCGATGCCGTCACCAAGAACCTCGCCGTCGAGTGGGGCCGCTTCGGCATTCGCGTGTGCGGCATCGCACCCGGCCCGATTGCCGAGACCGAAGGGATGAAGCGCCTCGCACCGGGCGAGGCCACCGCGAAGATGACTGCCGCGATCCCCGCGGGCCGGTTCGGGGCGATCGACGAGATCGCCGCAGCCGCGGTGTACCTGCGCTCGCCAGCCGCCGCGTATGTCACCGGCCACGTCCTCGTCGTCGACGGCGGCCACTGCGTCGCCACGCCGCCGCTCGGGATGAGCTTCGCGACGTGAGCCTGCGCCGGAAGAGCACGGATGCACCGAAGCGCGCACGCCGCGCGAAGTCATCGCGCGAGACTGCCT
>JACCQV010000282.1 GCA_013813945.1 Deltaproteobacteria bacterium
GGTTACCGGTGTCGCCCGCCGCGACGATCTTGACGCGCTCCTCGTACGCGCCGGTCCTCGGATCGCGGAGGTGCAGCGTGGCGACGTCCGCCTTGACCTCGTCGAGCGAGGCGCGCAGCACCACGTCGAGGATGTGCTCGAGATCGTGCGAGAGCGCGAGCGCCTCGCTGACCTTGTAGATCGTCAGTGCCTCGCGAAGCCGGATGTTCTCGGCCTGCAGGCGCTGGCGATACAGCGCGCGCTCGACGACGTGGATGACCTCTTCGACCTTGAACGGCTTGAGGAGGTAGTCGTACGCACCCTTCTTCATCGCCTCGATCGCGGTCTCGACCGTGCCAAAGCCCGTCATCAGCACGGTGAGCACGCCTAGCCGCTCGGCCTCGATCTTCTCGAGCAGCTGCAACCCGGACAGCCGCGGCATCTTGAGATCGGTGATCAGCAGGTCGTACGGACGCAGGCGCAGCTCGGTGAGCGCCTTCTCTCCGTCCTCGACGGTGTGAACGCTAAAACCCTCGAGAGTCAGGAACTCGGCGAGGATCTCGCGGATCACTCGTTCGTCGTCGACGACGAGGATCCTTGCGCCTTCGGTCGGCTCGGCCGACATCAGCTGCTCGTCACTCGGAGGGAGCCGCAGACGAGGCCGACTCGGACTTCGGAGCCATGGGGTCGGGCAACCCGCTCGGGCGGCCGGATTCCTTGTCAGCGCTCTCCTGCTGCTTGAACCATGCGTCGCGCGCGGCAACCGCCTTCTGACGCTCGCTGTCCGCCTTGCCCTTGGCGCCGGCCACGCGCTTGCTGCGCGACTGCTCCTGGCCCGGGAACCAGTTGTAGTCGACGCCCTTCGGGCTCTTGTTGGCCTTCTGCGCGACCTGCGACTTCGCGAGCTCGAACTGAGCCTCGCGCCAGTACATGACCTCAGCCGTGTACCGCGAGTGGCGCTTGAGCCAGTTGCGGTAGGCCTCGTAGTACTTCACCCGGAGATCCGCGGCCTTCTTGAGCGACTCCGCGGTGTGCAGCTCCTTCGCGGCCTGGTTGATCCGGTTGTTGTCCGCCGAGCTCTCGGCCTGCTTCTTGTTCGAGATCGCAGTGTCGATCGCGAGCTGCGTGCCCTTCTGATCGTTCTTCACCGCGGTGAGCTGCGCGTTGGCCTCGTTGAGATCGGCCTCGGCCTTCGCGTTCTCCATCTTCGCCACGGACCAGTCCTGCTGGGTCTGGATGACCTGCTGCTTCTGATCCATCCCGACATCGGCGATGAACATGTCGTCGAAGTGCTTACCGAGCGGTCCCGGGGGCGAATCATCTGATCCACCGCCGCAGGCGGCGAGAGAGAGCACACTAATCGCGATGAGCTTCGAGAGGAGACGCATAATGGAACCGAGCCTACTACGACGGCTGGGCCCGAGCTACCATCGGAGCCGGGGGATCCAATGACCGTGCTGCTCGCCGTGGATGTCGGGAACACCAACACCGTCCTCGGGGTGTTCCGGGACGATGAGCTGGCCGCGAGCTGGCGAATCCAGACGGTCGCCGAACGCACCTCGGACGAGTACGCCGTTCTCTTGAAGACGCTCCTCGACATGGAAGGCTTCCCGTGGAAGTCGATCGATGCGGGCATCATCTCGTCGGTCGTGCCGCCGGCAGTTTTCGGACTGCAGCGCTTCTTCAAGCACTACTGCGGCGGCTCCGCGCTACTCGTGGGGCCGGGCATCAAGACCGGCATGCCGATCCTCTACGAGAACCCCCGTGAGGTCGGCGCAGATCGCATCGTCAATGCAGTCGCCGCGTACGAGGAGATCAAGGGCGGCTGCATCATCGTCGACTTCGGGACCGCGACGACGTGGGACGTCGTCAACCCGAAGGGGGAATATCTCGGAGGTGTGATTGCACCCGGGATCCAGATCAGCGCAGAGGCACTGTACGAGCACGCCGCCAAGCTGCCGCGCGTCGAGCTCGCGCGCCCGGGCAAGGTCGTCGCGCGCAACACGGTCGCGTCGATGCAGGCCGGTCTTGTCTATGGCTACGCGGGCATGGTCGACGCACTCGTCGAGCGGATTCGTGCCGAGGTCGACTGGCCGGCGCGCTGCATCGCGACGGGCGGGCTCGCCGCATTGATTGCCACCGAGACCAAGACGATTGAATCCACCGATGATCTGCTGACCCTCAAGGGCCTCAAGATCCTGTATCACCGCAACGCATGATCGACCTCTCCCTCCTCGATCCCGCCCAGCTCTCGACCGCTGCGCAACGCGCGCTCGGTCCCGGGCCAGGACGCATGATGGCGTCCAAGGGCATGCTGCCGCTGCCTCCCGCCGATCAGGTCGCGGTCCTCTACCAGCTGCACCTCGACGCCGATGCCTCGATCGCAGGTGCGGCGCGCGCGACCGGAGCGTCGCTTCCCGAGAAGCTGTTGACCGGGACGCTCGCTGATCCGACGCTCGATCCGCGGGTCCTGCATTTCTTCGGAACGATCGCTGCGGACAAGCAGAACGTCTTCGACGCGATCGCGCTCAACCCATCGGTCGACGACACCACGCTCGCGATGCTCGCCGCCAAGGGCGATGCGCGCGGCGTCGATCAGCTCGCGCAGAACGAGCGGCGTCTGCTGCGCCACCCCGAGATCATCGCGGCGATGTACATGAATCGCCGCGCGCGCATGTCCACGATCGATCGCGTGGTCGAGCTCGCCGTGCGCAACCACGTTCGCGTTCCGGGCCTCGCCGCGTGGGACGAGGTCGCGCGCGCCCTGACCGGTGCAGCGCCGGCCGATTCCAAGGTCGATGCGGTGTTCGATCAGGTCGTCGACAAGCTGACCGTAGACGACACCGCCCTGACGACCGGTGATGCGAACCAGGCGCTCGCAGAGAAGGACCACGAGATCAAGGACGAGGAGAAGGAGGTCCCGTTCGGCGAGCTCCCGATCCCCGCGCAGATCCGGATCGCGACGCTCGGCAACGCCGTCGCCCGCGGCAAGGCGATCCGCTCCGCCGTCAAGATCGTCGCGCTCGCCGCGATCAAGTCTCCCGGCGTCACCGAGATCGAGGCAGCGCGCTACGCCGGTAATCCCGGTCTAGGCGAGGACGTGATCCGCCACATTGCCGCGAAGCGAGAGTGGACCAAGCTCTATGGAGTCAAGGTCGCCCTGTGCCGCAACCCGAAGACCCCGATCTCCGAGTCGACGAAGCTGATGCCGTTCCTCCGCGAGCGCGATCTGCAGGCGGTCGGCAGTTCCCGTGGCATCCCGTCGGCGGTGGTCTCGCAGGCGAAGAAGTTGATGATGCAGCGGCGCGGCGGCGGAAATAAGTGAGCCCATCGTTCTTCGCGCGCGTCGGGCTCGCGATCACGAGTCCGCGCCGTGCGCTCGCGCTTGCCGCGGATCGCACTCACCCCGGCCGATCGGGGACCGACCTGTTCATCGTGATCGTGCTCGCGCTGGTCGCGACCCAGCTCCGCGGGTTATTCGCAGCGGCATGGCTGAGCGTCGCGGTGCAGGTCGGGCTCGGCGTGCGCGCCGTGATCCAGGTGCTGACGCGAGCGTTGACGGTCGAGCTCGCGTTCCTCGTGGTCGGCGCGCTGCTCCTGTGGCTCGCCGCCGGCAAGCGGCGCGACCTCGGACGAGCGTTCGATCTCGCGTGCGTCGCGGCGCTGCCGCTGCTGTTCGTCGATCTCGCAGCCACCCTGGTGGTGCGCACGTTCGAGCTCGAGGTACCGGGGGTCGTCGGCTTCGCGCTCTCGGGTGGGTCGTACGCATGGGCCGGGATCCTGATCGCACTCGCGGTGCGGCCGGCGCGCGAGCCGGTCAGTGCCGTCCCCGAAGCTCCGCCCGAGGTCGTTCGTCGAGCGCGGGCGGCCGGGTGGGGCGTCGTCGGCTTGCTTGCCGCGGGAGCGATCGTCCAGACCGTCTGGATCGCACGCCATTCCGATTCGATGCGGCCGATGACCCAGGGCGACTCCGCGCCCGCGTTCGCGCTGCCAACGATTACCTCGGGTGGCACGCTCGGCGCTGCCGTCTCGCTACCGGATCTGCACGGCAAGGTCATCGTCCTCGATTTCTGGGCGACCTGGTGCGGCCCGTGCCTCAAGGCAATGCCCAAGCTCGATGTGCTCGCGCGCACGCACCCCGATGTCGTCGTACTCGCGATCAACCTTGACGATGCCGGCGCTGCGTCGACCATCTGGAAGGAGCGCGGCTATCGCATTCAGCTGCTCGCCGATGATGGCCAGGTCAGCCAGCGCTACGGCGTGTCGACGATCCCGCACTCCGTGGTGATCGATCGCGGGGGCGTCGTGCGGCTGGTGGCCCGCGGTACCACCACGCAGCTCGACGCAACCGTCCGAGCGCTGCTTGCCGAGCAGATCCGGGCCGAGCAGATCCGGAAGTAGTTATCGAAACACGGACGTGCTACGAGAGGGCATGGCCAGCCTGGTCTGCGCCACGTGCCGCAAGTTGATCCCGCCGGGTACCTCGGCGGTCCGTTGCACGGTTGCCTCGTGCAATACCGGGCGGATGAAGCTGCGGTTCTGCACCATCACCTGCTGGGAGAAGCACATCCCCACGGCCCGGCATCGCAAGGCTGCTTACATCGTCGAGGAGCGCGCCGCGCCCGAGTGAACCCGCTTTTGCGGCGGGCGTTGTTCGCGTCTTTTTCGCCTTGGGCAACGGCGTGTTACCGTTTCGGCGGTGCGACTCGGGACCTGCATCGCGCTCGAGCTCGTCGTTGCGGCGGGCGCCGTTGGCGGCGTCTGGTTCGGCGTCGGCACGGTCGCGCGCCTGTCGGGGGAGTATCTCGCCGGCGGTGAGGCCGTGGCTGCGACCGCGACGGTCTCGCGGCCGGTAGCGCTCCGCGAACACGAGCCCGTGCGCTTGCCGAGCGCGCACCTCGGGATTGCGCGGCCCGTCATCGTCACCGGCAACGTGTTCGGCACACCGGATGCCGAGCTGCTCGCTCCTCTCGGCGTCGCGCCACCGATCGGTCTCAAGGTGAATCACGGCGGCACGTCCCTGTCGCTTCGGCTCGAGTTCGCGAACGGCACGCGCGCGGCATTCAAGCCGGAGCAGATCCACCCGCAGTCGGATCCGCGACGCGAGATCGCCGCATACAAGATCGATCGGCTGCTCGAGATCGGGCGCGTCCCTCCGGCCAAGCCCGTGACGATTCCCCTGGCCGACTTGATCGCCGCGGCTGACCCCTCCCATCGCCGATTCATCGGCGAGCGGTTGCGCGACGAGGCGATCG
>JACCQV010000308.1 GCA_013813945.1 Deltaproteobacteria bacterium
GTCTTACCGGCTCTCGCGCAACGCAATTCTGCTGTTCAACATCGGGCGCATCTACGACAAGGTCGGCCAGCCCGACAAGGTGCTGTTCTACTACCGCAAGTTCCTGCGCGATGCGCCGGCGAACGCACCGCTGCGCGACGAGGCGACGAAGCGAATCGGTGAGCTCGACACCACGCCCGCCGTGGTCACCCCGGCAGAGCCGGAGCCGCTGCCACCGCTGCCGACGAGCAAATATTCGCCGGCGGACTTCAAACACGAGGTCATCGATACGGTTCGCCCGGGCAAGCCGCTCGACGTGATCGCATCGATCCCCGAGAGCTCGGACCTTGTCGTCACGCTGTTCTATCGCCGCACCGGCGCCGAGAGCTTCATCACGGAGCCGATGAAGCGGCAGGACCAACACCTGATCGCTCGGGTCCCCGCCACCACCGTCACCGGCAACTGGCTCCACTACTACATCGAGGTCCGCGATCCTGGCGGCGCGTTGATCACGCGGTCAGGCAAGTCGACGAGCCCGCACCTCGTCAACATCGAGGCCGACATCACGGTGATCACTCCGCGCATCCCGGATGATCCACTGCGCGATCGACCGGACGCTCCGCGCGAGCCGATCCGCCCGGGTAAGTGGATCGCGAGCGCCGCCGCAGTCGGCTTCATCGGAGGCGCCGTCGTGTTCTACGCGCGCGCCAAGCAGCAACACGACCTGATCGTCATCGACGCGAATTCCTGCGGCGCGCCACCGTGTCGCGAGTTCGACGCCGCCTACGCCCATGACGTCGAGGCGCGCGGTGTGCTGTACGACCGCTTGCACAAGGTGTCGATCGTGCTCGCGGTCGGTACCGTCGCGCTCTCGAGCTACCTCTGGTATCGCGAGCTCGACCGCAAGAAGCAGCCCGCCGAGATCCAGCTCTCGGTCGCGCCTTCGATCACGACAGACTTCGTCGGCGCTGCCATGGCGGGGCAGTTCTAGGTCATGCGCGCGATCTTCCTGCTCTCCGCGTTCGTTTCGCTTCCCGCATGCGACGCATATGATCGCGACCTCGGGCCGGTCCCCTACCTGTGCGGCGCGAGCGAGCCGCGGTGCCCGGACGAGTACACGTGCACCGCAGATCCCAGCAGCGGCAAGGACATCTGCGTTGGGCCCGGCGGCAACCCGGGTGGATTCGACTGCACCGACGACAGCGCGATCGAGCCGAACAATGCGGTCGATAGCCCGACGGCGACGCCGCTCGACACGATGAAGACGTTCGAGCGAGACGGCGCGATCTGCCCGATCGGTGACAAGGACATCTACAAGGTCACGATCACGGTCGCCAACCAGATGCTCGAGGTCCTGGTCGACTCCGAGCCGGGGGGACCCGTCCTGACCGCTTCGATCTTGAATCGGACCGGGGGCACGATCGCGGTCGGAATGCCGGTGACCGGGATGCCGACGATGAGCCGCGCGGTGTTCGCCGATCTGCCGATCGGAGAGTTCTTCGCGCAGGTGGCAGGCCCGAGCGGCGGCTCGCTCCCGGTGAACAATTATCAGCTGTCGTTGAAGATCACCGGCCCGTAGCGAGTCCACTCCGACGACGATCGCCGCGGTACGTGATCTGCAATGCGTCGAGGCCGTGACCGAATCGCGACCGCTTCCGCGGTGGATACCGCTACTCGTGTGCCTTGGATTCACAGGGTCCGGTGTCGCATGGGCCAACCCGGCCCACGACGACTGGGTCGAGAACCCCTATGCGCCGCACGTGACCAAGGGGACCACCGCTCGGCTCGGCACCGTCGTTGGAGCGGTTCACGGGGAGCGCCAGTCTGTGACGGCGATCGGCCTCGCGGCGGCGGTCGGCCAGCGGTTCGGCCGGTTCACGGTCGAGAGCGAGTACATCTACCTCGGATTCCAGGAGCAGGGCTCGTCGAGCCTGCGCCTCGGTGACGGGCATCGGCTCGGGGTGATCGGGCGCTTCGACTTCATCCGGATCGGCCCACGCTACGTCGGTGCCAACTCGCTGCTATCGGTCTACGTCGAGGGCGGCGCGGCCGTCGCGTGGAATCGCTGGTCGCGTCCGAGCTGGGACGAGGCGAGCCGGCTCGTCCAGGCCGATACCAAGCGCGTCGAAGGTCAGGTCGGATTCGGGATCGAGATCGAGCACCGCCTGCAGGAGCCGATCGGGTTTCCGCGCCGGATCGGCTGGTTCCTCGGCTTGCGGCTCGGCCTCGCGCCGCACGAGGCAGGACCGGCGTCGATCTGCCGCGGCGTCAGCTGCCGGCCCGCGCCGATGATGCCCGAGGAGAGCTACACCGATCGCTCGATGCTGTTTCAGTCGAGCCTCGCGGTTACGTGGTGAGCTAGAACGCACCGACGAGCGCGAGGCCGGCGCGATCACCCTGCACGAGCGGCGTGAGCGCAAACCGCGCCGAATTGCGCCGCCGCACGCGACGCGGTGCCTGGACGATGTCGTCGACGGTACCGCCGATCCACATGCTGACCGCGAGGAGACCGAGCAGGGCTCCGCCGGTCTCGCCACGTCCGCACTCCGAGTCGTCATCTTGAGAATCATGGCCGAAGCTGAACGAGCAGCCGGAGAACGCGACTACGAGCGCGGTGACTCCCACCGCCATCGCGCCGAGCCGCAGGCCGAAACCGCGGGTGAACCCTTTGCCTCCGTACCAGTGGCCGAACGTCGGCGCGACCAGGGTACCGACGAGCCCGACGCTGGCGGCCGAGCTGGCGAGCCGGGAGGTGGAGTCGTTACTGCCCGCGGCCATCGATGCCCCGCCGAACACGAGCGCGTACGAGGCGAGCGTGCCGCCGAGCGAGAGCCACAGCGCGGTGCTCTCGCTGCGATCGGGCGGCAACAGCTGCGGCGTTTGCGGCGTGGCCGTGTACCCCGGCGGCGGCGGTGGCGGCTCATCCGGATCGATCGGCTCGACGTTACCGGGCTGTGCGAACGCAATACGTGCCGTAGCCGTTGCGAGCACGAGCGCGGCAGCGAGGGTTTTCACCCGGTGATCGTACACCCGCGCTGAGCACGTCGATCCAGCAACCTTGGGTCGGGCTACTCCGTGGGAGCGGTGGTCGTACACTGCACGTCGGGCACGCACTCGCCCTGCTTGGCGGAGCACTCCATCCGGTTGCCGTTCTCGTAGACCGGCTTGCCGTCCTCGCTGGTCAGCGGGTTCGACTTGCAGCAGCAGGTCTCCGCGGCGGAGTCCGAGCCTTCGGTGGTGCCGGGCGGAACGTTCTTCTTGGAAGAACCACCGCAGGCCGCGAGCACGAACGTCAAGGCAAGGAGGATGCGCATGGCTGGTCGTAACACGAACCGCGAGCTACAGCGCAAGCGGCTTGCCGATCTCGAGATTGAGGATCTTCGCTCGAGCGCCCGCCTTCTTCATCGCGGCGGCGAGCTCCGCGGGCGTTCCCTTGAGTGCGGGAAAGGTTCCGTAGTGCATGGGCACGACCTGCTTCGGCTTGACGAGCCGGACGGCCTCGGCGGCGCGCACCGGATCCATCGTGTAGTGACCGCCGATGCACGCGAGCATGTAGTCGATCCGCGCGAACTTCCCGATCTGCGCCATGTCGCCAAACACGTCCGTGTCACCCGTGTGATAGAAGGTCGGGCCGTTCTTCACGGCGATCACGAAGCCGCCGGGATTGCCGCCGGGCGTCGCCTTCGGACCGTCGCCGACGGTCGAGCTGTGGACCGCAGGTACGAACGTGATCATCACGTCCCCGTCGAGGGCGCTGACCGTTCCACCGAAGTTACCGCCGGTCTCCATCGCGAACAGATCCTTCGGGTATCCCGACGCGACGATCGCCTTGCCGAGATCCGCGGTGGCGACGAGCTTGGCCTTGGTTCGCGCACCGATCTCGAGCGCGTCACCGATGTGATCGCCGTGACCATGCGTCACCAGGATCAGGTCCGCCTTGATCGACTTGACGTCGTCCTTCGCGGTCGGGTTCTTCGGGTTCCCGAACCACGGGTCGACGAGGATCGTCTTGCCCGTCGGGGTCTCGATCCGGAACGCGGCGTGCCCGTACCAGGTCAGCGTCGTCTTCGCCGGGGCTGGCGGCTTCGCGGGCTGTGCCGCGGCGATCGTCGTGAGTGCGAGCAGGCCGATCGTCAGGAGCTTCATCTGGCAGGGATGGCACCTGCCTTGCGCCGAGGCGAGCCGTCTGCTCGTACCTCACTGTCCCGAAACGTTCAGTCCTCGGGCGGTGGAGCGATCTGGATCGCCTGCTTGTTCGTGTGCAGGAGGAGGGGATCCTTGCTGTCCATCCCCGACTGACCGCCGCGCTCGTCGGACGCGAAGCACACCGTATTCGGCTTGCAGCCTTCGACGAAGTTGTCGACCTCCTTCATCCGGATCTCGCCGGTGTGGCCGTCCTTCTTCGCCTTCGCCTTGGCCGCGTCGACGGGCATGCCCTTGAGCCCGTCGAAGTGCCGGCGCAGGAACATGCCGGTGAGGCGCTCGCCTTCCTTCAGGTTGAACTTGACCAGCGTGTAGGCCTGCACGCTCTTGCCCGGCTCGGGGTCCTGACAGTCGATCGTGTCGACCGCCTGCGCGGGGCCGTCACACATCATCGGCTTGCTCTCGGCCTCGTGCTTGAAGCCGGCCGCCTTGACGAGCGCGATCGCTTCGTCGCGGGTCTTGCCGGTGAGGTCTGGCACCGTGACCATCGCGTTCGGATCACCCGACGCGCCGCCACCGGTCGACGCCGGATCACCGCCGCTGCTCGGGCCGCCGATCGTCGTGGTGCTATCCTTTTTCGGGAGCACACAGCCGGCGAGCGCGAGGGAAGCGATGAACGCAAACAATGTTGGGAGGGCTCCCATCACTTCACCGGTGCCCCGAAGACCATGGCCGGGACCTTCGCCTTGTTGTTGGCCCACGCCCCCGTCACGATGTCGCCCTCGACCGTGACCTTCATGCCGGGCTTGAGGCCGTCGACGTACCGAGCGTAGACCGTCTGCGGATCGGACGACTTATCGACGGTGACCGTCTCCCAGGACGTACACGTGCTCTGGTAGACGAGGACGCCGTCGGACCGGATCTGCGAGATCCGGTTCGAGGTCCTGGACGATGCGCACTGCTCCTGCTTGACCATCTCCTTCTTGAACGTGATCAGCGCCGTGTCCCCGGACTTCTTCACGCTCGCGACGGTCCCGATGCCGCCGTACTTACCCTCGTTGATGTTCTTGCCCTCTCCCCTGCCCATGCCGCTGCTGAAATACCGTAACACGCCCGGGTAATCGAGCTTCGCGTCGCGATCATCGAGCTCGACGCCCGTGGTCATGATCATCGATTGGGTGGCGTTCCGCGGACCGCGAAAGCCCGGCCACCGGTTCATCGCGTCCGAGAGCATCTCGATGCTGTGGTCATTGCGTCCGTCCTTCTCGAGACCCTTCGTGTTGCAGGTGACCATGGCGACCGCGGCCAGGTAGACGTTCGGGTCCGAGATCAGCGGTCCCATCGCGACGGCCGAAAACGACTTCGCATTCTTGCGGTCCTCGGTCATCCCCTCCCACTTCTTCGCCGGGATCGCCGAGACGGCGGCCTTGAACGCTGCCCAGGTCTTGTCCTGGCAGCCCGCGAACGCCTTGCGCGAGTTCGTCGCACGCGCGTCATCCATCTCCTTGGCGAGCGCGATCAGCGCGGCGTCCTTCGTGTAGCGAGAGGTCCACTCCGCGTTCACGGTCTTGGCCACGTCGAACAGGCGCTGGTAACCGGCGTCCTTCGCGATCAGCGCCTTGACGGTCGCGGCGTGCTTGACGAGCGCGGCCTTGAGCTTCTGGATCTTCACGCGAACCATCATCTTCGGCGCGCCCGTATAGGTCTTGAGCGTTCGCAGCTCGGTCGCGAGCTTGGTGTAGTCGAGACGATCGATATCGGCCTGGCACATCGCCCACTGGACCGGACTCTTGTCCTCGATGCAGACCTTGATGTAGGCCGCGCGCCCGGTCTCGGTGAGGTTTTGCCCGAGGGAATCGACGAAGTAGTTATCGTCGAGCGTGAAGTCGCCCGAGCCACCCACGCCGTTGAGGATCAGTACCCACTGATCGATGGCGTCGAAGCTCGTCCACGGCCGCTTGAGCGAGTCACCAATCCCCATCTCCTGGCCGTTCGTGTTGATGCGGATGCTGCTGTCGTAGTTGCGCTCATTGGACCGCATCTCCGCGAGCTCGCCGACGTCCGCCCAGTCGTCCTCCGTCATCATCAGCTTCTTCGACCACGCGGCGCGCGCCTTCGCGATCTGATCCTTGTTCGCTTCGGCCTCCGGAGTCGGGCTGCAGGTCGCGTATGCAAAGGTCACGACCACGTCCGCGAGGTCGTCGAGACCCTTCGACAGGTCGGCTAGATCGTAGCGGTCGTTCTTGGGAACGGACTTGCACCAGGCCGGCGGCGCTGCGAGCGCGGCACCGACATGTCCGACCGAGATCACGGCGCCTACTGCGATTGCGATGAGCTTGTTCACGAAATACCCCTCCATTGAGCGAATCAGTCTACGAGACGTGCGGCGTGTTTATTCAATCAGCGTCAGGGACGATGACGGTCGCTTTGCGGTTGATATAGAACACGAGCGTCCGCCCCTGGTTGAAGACCCAGTGCTCCGGGTAGTAGCGGCACACCGTGTCGGCCTTGCAGCTCGCGTCGTAGTCATGCTGGGTCGCGACCTCGATCTTGCCGGTGTAGCCAGCCGCCTGTGCGCGCTTGGTGGCGTCCGCGACCGACAAGCCGGCGAGCTCGGGTTGCTTGCTGCCGCGTGGCGTCTCGACCTGACAGAACCGGACCGAGATGAACAGCGACGAGGCCGACTGCTGGCCGCCTCCGGGGACCTGCGAGCAGATCGTGCTCGATGCATCCCAGGTTCCGGCATCCTGATCGAAGCGGATCCCGCCGCGCAGACCGGCCGAGGCGACCGCTGCCTCGGCCTCGCTCTGCGTCTTGCCGACGACATCCGGCACCGTGACGTTGCCGGTGCTGCCACCGCCACCACTGCTGCTCGACGTCCCGCCACCGCCGGACGGCATCGTCGAGCTGCTCGACGTCTGTAGCGGGCAGCCGAGTAACGAACACAGTCCCGCAACCAGAAGTACCCTCTTCATTCGCCTACCCTAGCCGAACCTCAAAGCCTCCGAAA
>JACCQV010000316.1 GCA_013813945.1 Deltaproteobacteria bacterium
ACCTAGTACGCTGACCGCCGTATACTGACGGCGGTGGCCGATTCTCCGAAGCCGGACGCGGATGTCGCGCCGACGGACGACGCTCCGCTCGGCACGATCCAGATGCGCCCGGGTGCGCTCGACGACGCACCGCCGGTGCTGACGACGATCAGCGGAACGCCCGCGCTCACCACGGCGCCACCGGCGATGCCGCCCGCTCGCTACGAGCTCGGCGCGGAGATCGCGCGCGGCGGCATGGGGCGCGTGGTCGAGGCGACCGACACGATGCTGGGCCGCGTCGTCGCGCTCAAGGAAGCGCTCGCACTCGATGGGGAGGCGCTGCGACGGTTCCAGCGCGAGATCAAGATCACCGCGCGGCTCGAGCATCCGTCGATCGTGCCAGTCCACGATGCAGGCGAGGGCCCGAACGGCGCCCCGTTCTACGTGATGCGCAAGGTCTCCGGCCTTCCCCTCGAGGATCTCGTCAAGCAGGCGGCCACGCTCAACGAGCGGCTCGCGCTGGTGCCGCACATCGTTGCGGCGTCGCAGGCGATCGCCCACGCGCACGAGCGTCAGATCATCCATCGCGATATCAAGCCGGCGAACATCCTCGTCGGAGATCTCGGCGAAACGATCGTGATCGACTGGGGTCTTGCGAAGGTGATCGGCGAGACCGACGAGCTCTCCGCTCCGCCGGGGACGGCAGCAAGTGACTCGATCAAGACGCGCGCCGGCATCGTGTTCGGTACGCCGGGCTTCATGGCGCCGGAGCAGCTCCGCGGCAATCCTGTCGATCCGCGATGCGATGTCTACGCGCTCGGCGCGACGCTATACCACCTGCTTTCGCGCAAGCCACCGCACCACGCGAAGGCCGCGGACGAGATGATGCGAGCGGCGGTCAACGCGGCGCCGCCCCCGATCGGAGATCTCGTGTCGGGCGTACCGCCGGAGCTCTCCACGATCATCGACAAGTCGCTCGCGTATCTGCCGGAGGACCGCTATCAGGACGCGCGCGAGCTCGCCGAGGATCTCAACCGGTTCCTCACCGGTCAGCTCGTCGCCTCGCACCACTACTCCACGCGAGAGAAGCTGCGCAGGTTCATCAAGAAGAACAAGGTCCCGGTCGGCGTCGCACTCGCCGCGACCTTCGCACTGGTCGTGGGTGGCGTGTTCGCCTACGCACGCGTCGTCAACGAGCGCGATCGCGCTGACGCGTCCGCGGTGAGCGCGCGGAAAGAGAAGCAGATCGCCGAGGACGAACGAGCCCGTGCCGAGGAGCGAGCCGATCAGCTCACGCTCAGTCGGGCCCGGGAGATCGCGCGCGACAACCCGACGCTCGCGCTCGCCATGATCAAGCCGCTCGCAGCCAAGCCACTGTGGCGCGAGGTACTCCCGATCGCCGCGGCCGCGCGCGCCGCGGGCGTCGCGTGGAGCCTGCCCGCTTCGAAGTCGACCCGCTCGCTCGAGATGAGCCGCGACGGGTTGCAGGCGCTGTCCGCCGGCGAGGATGGCGTGGTGCGGCTCTACGATCTGGTGAAGCGCACGACGCGAACGATCGCGGAGACGGGTCTCCCCATCCAGGTCCGGTTCGCCGATGAAGAACGCAAGATCGTCATCTGGCACGGCGCAAAGGTCGTGATCAGGGACGTCTCGGGCGGCAGTGATCGCACCGTCACCGCGAGTGCGCCGATCACGGACCTCGAGGTCGTCGGCATCACCGCGTACTGGACCGACGAGGCCGGCGCCGTGTGGCAGCTGGATCTCGCAGGCGCCCATCCGCTCGAGCTCGTCGCCGACGAGAAGATCAAGGCACTCGCGCCCTCGCCTGACGGCCGCTGGATCGCGTTCGCTGGAGAGGCGCATCTGTACCTGTTCGATCGCACGCAGCCGACACTGCCCGCGCAGGAGATGCGCCTCGGCAAGACTGGCCACATGGACTGGTCTCACGACAGCCAGCATCTGGCGGTGCTGATGGACGAGCACGCGATCGATCTGACGATGCAGCCGGTCCCGATGGTCATCAACGTGCTGCACGTCGGAGAGCGTGCACAGGTGGCGTCGACACCGACGCGCGTCTACACGGTGGGACCGACCGGCGTCGCTCTGGTGTCGCGCGAGAAGTCGAAGGTGCGGCGGCCCCTGACCGGAGCGTTCAGCATTCACGAGTCACGGGCCGGAACGATCATCGCGGGGACGGAGAACGGCATCGCGGTGCTGTCCGATGCAGGGGATCACATGTTCGGGATCCCCGGCGGGCGGATCGAGCAGGCACAGGCATCGCCGCGTTCGCCGTTCGTGATCGGCGCGGTCGACGGACAGCTTCTCGTGTGGAACCTCGACGACGTCCAGCCGCGACAGCTCGCGACGGGGATCGCGACCGCGTTCTTCGCCGGCAAGGATCAAGTGATCGCGACGTCGGCTGACGATCCGGATCAGCTGATCGAGCTCCCGAGCGCAAAGGCGCGTCCGCTGCGCCAGAGCACCGCCCTCAGCAAGGTCGCGTACAGCGCGAAGGGAACCGCCGCGGTCATCGTCGATCTCGCGCACAAGGCGTGGTTGATCGCGCCGGGCCGAGAGCAACTCGATCTCGGCGACCACACCGACCTGATCGGGTTCGCGACCGAGCACGCAGTGCTGCTCGGCTCGCAGAGTGGGGGTTCACTTCAGCTTCACGATGTGACCAGCGGCGAACGTACGGTGCTGGTCGATCGCGCAGAGCCCCTCGCTGGAATCGCGTGGAGCCGGACGGAACCCACATGGATCGCAGCCGTGTTCGCCGATGGCACGCTGTGGCGCAAGAACCTGGGAAGCGGCGCGGAGACCACGACCACGACCTCGAAGCTCCCGGCCGGCTCGATCCTCGTCCGGGGAGACGGGACGGTGCTGTTCTCGTTCGACCGGCAGATCCGGGCGTGGCGCCCCGCCGGGGACGTCGAGGTACACGCGACACTGCCGGTCGACATCCGGGAGCTGGCGGATGCAGGTCCGGCGGACCTCGTCGTGTTCACGACGACCACGTCCGCCTATCGCGTCGAGCTGGCGCGCCCCGATCAGATCTCCGATCTCGACGAGACGTTCACGGCGCGGCTCTCGATGTCGACGGAGACCGGCGTGATCGTCGAGGCCAAGGACGGCGGGATCCAGGTGATCGACCCCCTCGTCAAGAACCGGCGGTGGACGCTGGCGAGCTCGCCCGGTGTGACGTACACGGCGCCCCAGATCTCGACTGACGGGCGCTGGGTGATCGCGAAGACGCCGCAGAGTCTCCTGCTCTGGACGCTCGCGGTCCCCGCCACCCAGCAGGACACCCTCGCGTGGCTCGAGCGCCTGACCAACACCAAGTGAGGGATGCTACAACCTCAGGCGTGACCCCGCTCCGCCTGCACGATTCGCTGCGCCGGCAAAAGGTCCCGTTCGAGCCACTCGAACCGGGAAAGGTCGGCATGTACGTGTGCGGCCCGACGCCGTATGCCCCCGCGCACATCGGTCACGCGTACTCCGCAATCTCGTTCGACACGATCCGCCGCAGCCTGCGCTTCCTCGGCTACGTGGTCCGCTACGTCCGCAACATCACCGACGTCGAGGACAAGATCATCCGACGAGCGAACGAGCTCGGCGAGGATCCAATGGCGCTCGCAGCCAGGTTCGCGGACGCCTACAACTCGGACATGGCGCAGTTCGGCGTCATGCCGCCCGACGTCGAGCCCAAGGTGTCGACGCACATCGCGGAGATCATCGACCTCACTGCCAAGCTCGTCGCGAACGGGTCCGCGTACGCCGTCGACGGTGACGTGTATTTTCAGGTCGATACCTTTCCGCCCTACGGCAAGCTCAGCGGGATGTCAGTCGACGATCTGCGCGCAGGAGCGAGCGAACGCGAGCTCGTCGAGAAGGCGAAGAAGTCGCCGGTCGACTTCGCGCTGTGGAAGGCCGCCAAACCCGGCGAGCCGGCGTGGGATTCGCCGTGGGGCAAGGGCCGTCCGGGCTGGCACATCGAGTGCTCCGCGATGACCGTCGCCCACCTCGGCCAGTCGTTCGACATTCACGGCGGCGGCAAGGATCTGATCTTCCCGCATCACGAGAACGAGATCGCGCAATCGCAGGGCGCGTACGGCACGGAGACGTTTGCCCGCTACTGGATGCACAACGGCTTTCTCAACTTCGACGGCGAGAAGATGTCGAAGTCACTCGGCAACGTGTTCGGCTGCGATCAGATCGCCGACGCGGTCGGTGGCGAGGCGCTGCGCTTCTTCTGCGTCAAGCACCACTACCGCTCTCCGATCGAGTTCGAGGTCGACGAGATCCGCGCGCTCGATGGCACGCCCACCGGCGTCCGGTTCCGCAGCCTCGAGGCGGCAGATCGCGACCTCGAGTACTTCTACGTCACGCTGTCGAAGATCGACGCATTCACCGCGCAGGGCGGCGACGGCGGCGACGGTGCCGTGTTGCCCGAGGCGGAGAAGCTCGTGCGGGCGACGCACGAGGCGCTCGCCGACGATTTCAACTCGCCCAAGGTGATGGCCGCGATGCACGAGGCCGCTCAGCTCGGCAACAAGCTGATCGCCGAAGGTAAGGGGATCGACAAGGCAGTTCGCCGACGAACGCTCGCGCGAGTCGCGCGCGACCTGCGTGCGGTTGGCGAAGCTCTCGGCGTCCTCGCAAACGCGCCCGCGACGTACCTGCGAGATCGTCGCGACCGGCTCGTTCGTCGCAAGGCGATCGACGTGACGAAGATCGATAGGTTGATCGCCGACCGCGCCGCGGCGCGTGCCGCGAAGGACTTCACGCGCGGCGACGAGATTCGCAACGAGCTCGCCGCGATCGGCATCGAGCTCCTCGACACCCCGCAGGGCACCGACTGGCGCGTTCACGACGACGCGAGCTGACGATGGCCGAGGATCCCAAGAAGGCAGCTACTCTGATCGCTCCGGGCACCGCGCTCGCACGACCGATGATCGCCCGCGACCTCGACAAGGCGGGCAAGGGCCAGCTCGTCTATGTCGGGCGCGACGGCGAGGTCAAGGATCCCTCGGGCGTGCGCAACCGTCAGATCGTCGCGTATCTCGCATTCGGCGGGATCACGGCGGCCGGCGTCGCCCTCGCGGCAACGTCGTTCCCATTGCTGATCCCGTTCTACCTCGCGCTCGGTGGCCGGTTCTTCGGCACCGTGCAGGCCGTCAAGCGCGTCAACGAGGCGAGCGTCGCACTGTCGAACGGCAACTCGCTCGAGGGCCGCGCTCTCGCGGAGCCGGTCGCCAAGGCGTGGTGGGCACCGGGACGGGTGCGAGCGCTCGCCGAGCTCCGCGTCGCGATCGCGGATGCACTCGACGGCAAAGGCGAGCAGGCGCTCGATCGCGTGCGCCGTGCGCGGAGCAAGCTGTCACCGCGTCTGATCCAGCACCAGTTCTCGTACTACACCGAGATCAACCTGCTGACGGCGCTCGGCCGCACCAAGGAAGCGCGCGTCGTGCTCGAGGCTCGCGGCCCGATCCCGATGGGCGAGGTCCTCAAGCTGTCGTACTG
>JACCQV010000353.1 GCA_013813945.1 Deltaproteobacteria bacterium
ACGTACCGCTACTGCGCGCTGCTTCGCCGTGAGGTGATCTCGGCAGCGCGCGTCCTCGACGTTGGATGCGGATCCGGCGTCGGTGGCCTGTGCCTGATGGACCGGGTCGACCGCATCGTGCTCTCCGACATCAACGAACACGCGCTCGGGTTCGCGCGTGTGAACGCCCATCTCGCGGGCGTCGCCGATCGCGTCGAGCTCATCAGCGGCGATCTCTATGCGAACGTTCACGGCATGGTCGATCTCATCGTCGCCAATCCGCCGTACCTGCTGGATCCAGGGCACCGTGTCTACCGTGATGGCGGTGGGGACCTCGGCACGGGTCTCGGCGTGCGCATCGTTCGCGAGGGTCTCACGCGGCTCGCGCCGAACGGTCGGCTGATCCTCTACACCGGCGCGCCGATCGTGGGCGGCCATGATCGGTTGCGGGCGGCGATCACGCCCGTTCTCGATGCCGGCTCCCTCCGCTGGACGTACCAGGAGATCGATCCCGACGTGTTCGGCGAGGAGCTCGAGTTGCCCGCCTATGCAGCGGTGGATCGCATCGCCGCCGTCGCCGCGTGCGCGACGATGGCGTGATGCCGCTGTGACGAGGGCGCTCAGGCGCGCAACAGGCGCGCGGGGTCTCGGTCCGCGCGTTGCAGCTCATTCGTTCCGTGACGACAGCAGCACAGCATCGACGTCTTGCGGAGCGGAACCAGGGTCGCCTGGATCCACGGTTTCCCGATGGGAGCTGGCAGGCGGACCTCGAGGACGAGCACGAGCTACGTCTTCTGGAGGGGGAGGTCCTGGAGCGCGAGCGCTCGGTGATCGCAGCGCGCGCGCAGACGGCGCCCACGGATCCCGCCGCGTTTGTCGCGTGGTTCGAGGAGCTCGAAGCCAGCGGGCCCGGTCAGCACGACCCGCTGTTCCCGTGGCTGGCCGAGAGGGCAACCGTGGAGCAGATGCGCTGGTTTCTCCGGCAAGAGGTCGCCGGTGAAGCCGGGTTCGACGATCTGGTGGCGCTGGCGCAGCTCCGACTCGCCGATCAGCCGAAGCTCGAGCTCGCCCGGAACTACTGGGACGAGATGGGGCGCGGCAACGCAGGCGGCATGCACGGGCCGATGCTCGCGCGCCTCGCGACGGCACTCGACCTCGCTTCGCTCGAGGCCAGCGTTCCGATCGTGTGGGAGTCACTCGCTCTCGGCAACATCATGCTCGGCCTCGCCGCGAATCGCCGCTACGCCTATCACGCGCTGGGTGCGCTCGGAGTGATCGAGCTCACCGCGCCCGGACGCGCCGCTCTCGTCAACCAAGCGCTCAAGCGGCTGAACATCGCGCCGCAGGCGCGCCATTACTTCGCGCTGCACTCGACACTCGACATCAAGCACTCGGCCGCCTGGAACGCGGAGGTCCTGCGTCCCGTGGTGGCAGCCGAGCCGCGCGCGGCGGTTGCGATCGCCGAGGGTGCGCTGCTCCGTCTCGAGGCCGGACGGCGCTGCTTCGAACGCTATCGATCCGAGCTCGGCGTGGATCAGAGCCACCCGAGCCGCGTCAGCTCGGCGAGCCCGGCCGTTCGCAGCCCGGTCCCGATGTCGTTGCGGTAGCGGACGTTCGGCACGGCAACCTTGCCCGCGAGCGCGTACGCAGCGTGCTGCGCCTCCTCGATCGTGACGCCTCGCCCCGTGACCACCATGACGTAGCCGACCTGGCCGGCGGTGACGAGCTCACCTGCGTCGAGCCGGACCTCTCCGAGGTGCAGGTGGGCCCGTTCGTCGTCGGACAGGTTCTCGGGCAGACAGATCGGCATGCCCCTGGACAGCTCGTCGTAGCCGTGGTGATACGGAAAGGGCGGGACGGTGAGCACCACGCCGACGGCGTATCCATCGTGGGTCCCAAGCGGCGTTGCCGAGCCGGTCGCGATCCGGTGCAAGATCGTCCCACATGGCTCGGCAAACAGCGCCGACAGGATCGCGAACCCGGGGTAGCCGAACCGGCACGTGACTTCGAGTGGCCAGATGCCCTCGTCGTTGATGATCGTGTTCAGGTTCACGTAGCCGACATGGTTTGCTTCGCGCAGTAGCGGTGCCAGTGGCGCCAGGGTTGCGCCGAACAGCTTGTCTCCGCCACGGTAGGTGACCACCGTCCCCATCTCGCCGGTGAGCTCGCCGAGGTCGCCGGGGAACAGACGCTTGTGCTCCCAGTCGAGGTTGATCGGTCCGACGAACTCGTGACCGTTGAAGAACGCACCGAGCCCGGTCTCGATCCCCTTGACGTGATCCATCAGCGTGAACGCCGGTGGCGCATCGTGAGCGTCGGTCCAGGTGCGCTGGTACCGGCGCAGCACCGCGGTCACGTCGAGCCCGTCGTCACGTGAACCGACGTAGTTCGCGTCCGACGGCAGATCGGAGCCATCGAACTTCAGAACGTAGCGATGGGGGTGCGCCGTGATGTGTGCGATCGCCACGGCAAAGTCCTCGAATGGCAGCATGGGCAGCGTGCGAAGGCCGATGTTGCGGAGGGTCATCTGACCCAGCAAGCGATTCTGCTCGAGCTGATCGCCGAGTCCGCTCCCACCGACGACGTGATAGCCGTCACGCCGCAGCCGATCTTGCAGCTCGCCGCGGCCTGCATCCTCGAACAGGATCAAGCCGTCTTGGCCGGCTTCGCGGATCCAGGGCAGCGTCGCCTCCCAGCTCTCGACGAGCTCCACCAGGCCCGCGAGCACGTCGCGCGAGCCTTCCTCGGCAATGTGAACCCGGACTTCGTGGCCCTCCGCGACCAGGCGCACGTAGACCGAGCCGAGCTCGTTGTAGTCGCGGATGCCGAGGATGCGCACGCTCTAGGTTCCCATACACCGAGTGTACTAGGCTGTCTCCGTGTCCGACGTTCCCCCATGTTCCGCGTAACCATCCTGCGCGACGAAGGTCCGCTGCTCGCTGACTGCCTCCCCGGCGACTCGCTGTTCGACGCGGGCGCCAAGGTCACAGCCGGCATCGACACCGCGTGCGTCGGCAAGGGCACCTGCGGTCTGTGCCGGGTCAAGATCATCTCCGGTGCCGAGCATCTCAATCCGTTCACGGATGAGGAGCGCAAGCACCTGGGGAACGTCTACCACCTGACGAAGGTGCGGCTCGCCTGTCGCAGCAAGGTCAGCGGCGACGTGACGATCCAGATCGTTCGCAAGAAGAAGTGATCAGAGCGCCGGGCACGGGCCCCACAGGGCCTGCACCGCCGCATCGTCCTCTGCGTTCGGGGTCACGTTGCGGTTGCCGGGATTCATCAGCGAGAGGCGCCCCTCGATGTGCTCGAGGCCGAACGCGTGACCGAGCTCGTGCGCGATCACGATCGAGAGTGCCCGTGGGTCCGTGATCGACGCGTTGATGTAGATCACGCTCGTCTCGTCATCGTAGAACCCGAACGAAACGGGCGAGGCTTGCTCGAACCGGATGTCGATCACTCCTTCGGGCACCCGTTCGAGCGTGTCCACACCGTGACTGCGCCACAGCGAGAAGGCGTCGTCGATGCCGGTCAGCTGCGTCGCGGTCGCAGCAGAAGACGAGATCGTGATCGGCGCGCAAACGTCGTGGGTGACGTCAATCGTGACGTCACCC
>JACCQV010000367.1 GCA_013813945.1 Deltaproteobacteria bacterium
GTGCTGGGGCGACAACCGCGTGGGGCAGCTCGGCAACGGCACGACGACGCGATCGTATCTCGGGGTGCAACTCGGCGGTAACGAGACCGACTGGAGCACGCTGAGCGCGGGCCAATCCCACGCGTGCGGGGTCCGCGCGGATGGGTCGTTGTGGTGCTGGGGAGACAACAGCCGCGGTGCGGTGCCGAACCCGAACACGGGGCTCGTGTCGTCGTTGCCGTCGCTGATCTCGCCGTCGGCCGCCGACAGCCTGGGGGACCGGGCGTGGAGCAGCGTCGCGCTCGGCGCGTATCACACCTGCGCGATCGACGATCTCCATCATCTGTGGTGCGCGGGCGGCAGCGCGTCTGGTCAGCTGGGCCGCGATGCGATCAGTCACCTCGGGCCTACCCAGGTCGACGGTCGGTGGAGCGCACTCGACGCGGGGCCCGCATTCACGTGCGCGCTCGACGACGCCAGCGAAGCGCACTGCTGGGGAAACAACATCGAATCCGAGCTCGGCAACGGGAGCTCGCAAGACCAACTGGAGCCAACGCCGATCCTCGGGCCAGGTCCTTGGGAGGGGCTGACTGTCGGCGAGAGTACGGGCTGCGTCCGTCGCGGTTCATCGCGCATCCGCTGGGGCCTCAACTCGTACGGCGAGCTCGGTAACAACGGACAATCGAGACTGCCGATTCCCGAGCAGATCGACGGCGGTCCATGGCCAACGGCCGCGAGCCACCACGCGTGCGGCATCTCCTCCGAGGTGCTGTCGTGCTGGGGCGCGAATAACTACGGGCAGATCGGAAAGGGGATGGTGACGACGGCAAACCAGCTCACGCCGCTCGTCGTCGCGTCAGCGTACCGATGGATGCGAATCACGGTCGGGCGCACGCACACGTGCGGCGTCAACAATGACGGGCTCTACTGCTGGTGCAACAACGCGGATGGCCTGCTCGGCACTGGCTCGACGGCCAGCCTCACGAGCGCGGTGCCGCAGAAGCTCAGCGCGGTGCAGCCCGAGGCGCTGACGCTCGGGGAAAATCACAGCTGCGCGATCCTCAACGGAACGGCCTCGTGCTGGGGCGCCAACAACCATGGTGAGATCGGGAATCGCACCCGCACCCGTGCACCGGTGCCGGTTCCGATCGTGGGCTCGTGGCGACAGCTGTCCGCGGGAACCACGCACACATGCGGGATCTCCACGACGGGTATGCTCTCGTGCTGGGGCGACAATGAGTGGGGGCAAGTTGGCGACGGGACGATCGCCGATCGATTGGAGCCGACGCTGATCGGAAGCGACATGGATTGGGACCACGTCGTCGCGGCCAAGAGGCACACGTGCGCACGCAAGACCTCGGGCGAGCTGTGGTGCTGGGGTCACAACCTCAATGGTGAGCTCGGAGATGGACGGGCGTGGTCGCGCGCGCTCGCACGCGTTCCCTGACTACGAGTTCTTTGCAGAGAGCGGGGCACGCGGCTTGCTCCTTCTCCGGGCAAGGAGAACCACCATCATGTCTACCACTGCCTGGATCGTCGTCCTTCTGCTCGTGTTCCTGCTCGTGGGCGGCGGCGGCTACTTCTATCGCCGCTGAGCCCTGACAAGCCCGAGCGTCGGCGCACGTACCCCGAGCGTCGGCGCTCGGGCTTCCGTTTCATTCGTCGAGCCGCTTCGCGCCGACGGCGGTCACGGCTTCGCGGAACACGCGACCGCGGTGGCCGAAATTCTGGAACATGTCGTAGCTCGCGCACGCGGGTGAGAGCACGACGGCATCGCCGTCGGCGCACAGCTCTGTCGCGCGGCGTACGGCATCATGCATGTCGCTGGCGTCGATGACGGGATAACTCGCGTGGTGTGCGGATGCCGCTTCGCGGATCAGCGGCGCTGCCTTCCCGATCAGCACGATGCCCTTGCACACGCCGTCGAGCGCTTCGAGCATCGGCTGGTACGTGCCGCCCTTGTCGACGCCGCCAGCGATCAGCACGAGGGGACGCGGGAACCCACGCACCGACGCGGCCACCGAGGCGACGTTGGTGCCCTTGCTGTCATCGTAAAAATAGATGTTGTCCTTGTCACCGACGAGCTCCATGCGGTGCGGGAGCGGGCGGTATGCGCGTGCGCCCGCACGCACGACGTCGGCGGGCAGCCCGATCCCACGCGCGCCGAGGTACGCACACATCGCGTTCTCGAGGTTGTGGTTGCCCACGATCACGAGATCGTCGACGGGGAACCGCTCCTCGCCGCCGGGCATACGGAGCACGATGTGCTTGCGCTCGCTCGATACGAACGCGCCTCGATCGGTGGTTGCGCCCGGGCGTGAATCGAACGTGTAGAGATCGGAGGTCAGGCCGGACGTGCGGTCCATGACCCAGGAATCAGCAGCGTTCGCGATCGCGAGATCGCCGGGGCACTGCCACTCCCAGATCCGCGCCTTGATCTCGGCGTAGCGCTCCATGGTCCCGAACCGATCGAGATGATCCTCGGTGACGTTGGTCAGCACGCCGACGCGCGGCCGGAACGACGTGCAGTTCTCGAGCATGAACGCCGCGACCTCGACAACCACGAGACCGTCGGCGGAGTTCGCGGGGTGATCGACGACATCGATCATCGGCATGTTGCCCAGGTTGCCGCCGCAGAACGTCGGGCGCCCCGAGGCCTCGCAGAGCTTGCCGGTCAGCGCCGTGGTCGTCGACTTGCCGTTCGTGCCGGTGATCGCGAGCAGCTGCGCGCCTGGATGAAGAAACCGGTACGCGAGCTCGATCTCGGCGATCACCGGGATGCCAGCGGCCTGCGCCGCGCGGGTCTCGGGCAGGGACGGCACGCCGGGAGACATCACGATCAGCTCTGCGGCGAGATACGTCGTCAGGTCGTGGCCACCGAGCTCGAAGCGCACCGGAACACCGGCAAGCTGAGCGATCTGCTCGGCGAGCTTGTCGGCGGGTTTGCCGTCGGTGACGATCACGCGCGCACCGCGCTTCACGCAGAACTTCGCGACCGCGATGCCGGTCTGCGCGAGACCGACGACGACGACGGTCTTGCCGTCGAGATCCATTCGCGTCATCGGAACTTCAGGGTGCCGAGAGCGACGAGGGCGAGCAGCGCGGAGACGAGCCAGAACCGCACGATGATCTTGGGCTCGTCCCAGCCCTTCTTCTCGTAGTGATGATGGATCGGCGCCATCAGGAACACGCGTTTACCGACCATCTTGCCCTCGGCGTTGACCCGCTTGGTCGCCTTGTAGACACCGGTCTGGATCAGGACCGACAGCGTCTCGATCACGAACAGTCCACCGACGATCAGCAGGACGATCTCGTTCTTGGTCAGCACCGCGAGCATGCCGATCGCACCGCCGAGCCCGAGCGACCCGACGTCGCCCATGAACACCTGCGCGGGGTACGTGTTGTACCAGAGGAAGCCAATCCCGGCGCCGAACAGAGCGGCGGCGAAGATCGCGAGCTCCTCGACGCCCTTGATGTGCGCGACGTGGAGGTACTC
>JACCQV010000654.1 GCA_013813945.1 Deltaproteobacteria bacterium
CTCCGAGCTCCAGCGGGCCACTCGCCGGCTGGACGATCAGCGGAAGCGCACCGAGCTCGCTGCCGAAGCCGCGGGCGTCGGGTACTGGCACTGGGACGCGCGTCACGATGTCGTGAACTGGGATCCCACCTCGTGTCGCCATTTCGGATTGCCCCCCGACGCTGGAGTCACGACGTATCAAGGATTCCTTGATCGAATTCATGAGGGAGATCGCGAGCGCATTCGCCGCGAGGTCGACAACTCCGTCAACGAGGGAGGGGAGTATCCAGGGCTTCAGTTCCGCTCTATCACCCCTGCAGGTGAGACGCGCTGGTTGATGACCTTCGGCCGGGTCGAGCGCGACCAGCGCGGCCAGCCGACCGGACTCCTCGGCTGCCTCCTCGATGTCACGGAGCGGCATCGCCTCGAAGAACAAGTGCTGCAGGCTCAGCGCATGGACGCGGTGGGGCAGCTGGCCGCGGGCGTGGCTCACAACTTCAACAACCTGCTCGCGGCACTCGTCCCGACGCTCGAGCTGACGGCCCGACGATCCCCGGAGAGCGGGCCATTGATGCGGGACCTGCAGGCGGCGGCGCAGCGTGCGGCCGAGGTCGTTCGCCACCTGACCACCTTCGCCGGAGGGCATCGGCGCGAGCCCGTGTCCGCCACAAACGCGATCGAGATCGCCCGCCGAGTGGTCGAGCTCTCGCGCGGGATCATCGACCGCGCGATCGCGATCGACGTGTTCGGGTCAAATGTCCCCACGTACGTCGAGGTCGACGGGGGCGAGTTCGAACAGGCGCTGATGAACCTCGTGCTCAACGCACGCGATGCGCTCGCTGCGACGGTCGCTGCCGGCACGCCCGCCCGGATTCGCATCGAGATCATGCGCGTCGCTGATCCGAAGCCGCGGATCTGCATCCGAGTGGTCGACACCGGTATCGGCATGACCGAGGACGTCCGCCGCCGGGCGATCGAGCCATTCTTCACGACCAAGCCGCCCGGGCGGGGTACCGGTCTTGGACTGTCGAGCACGTACGCGATGGTGCGGTCGAATGGCGGAACCCTCGAGGTGACGTCGAGTCCCGAAGAGGGCACCACGATCACGATGCTTCTACCGGAGGGCGTGGCGAGTCCCACGGCCCATCCCATAGACGCCAAGGTCCCAGGCGGCCGCGGCGAACAGATCTTGCTCGTGGACGACGAGCCTGCCGTGCGCAGCGCAATCGGCGCGGTGCTCGAAGAGGAAGGATACCGCGTCCATTCGGTCGGAGACTCGTTGGATGCACTCGCGTTCTTCGAGACAGCGCCCGCATCGTTTGCTGCCGTGATCATTGATCGCTCCATGCCACGGCTCGGCGGCCAGGCATTGCTCGATCGCATGCTCGCTGTTGCTCCGACCACGCGCGCGATCTCGTTCAGCGGTCACAGTGCATCGTTGGTTGGCGCCCGCGCGGCCCTGTCCAAACCGGTGTCAAGCGACGAGCTTCTGCGGACCGTGCGTCGCGTGCTGGACGAGGCAGATCTATGACCCGCTCCAGGGATCAACGACGAGCCAGAACAGCGGATTCGGCGGCATCGAGTCCGGCCTCTGTCTTGATGTGGGCCGCGAGGCTCCTCGCGGCCGTCTTCCAGTGATTGTCGCCGGGCGCCAGCATTGCCGGTAGCACTTCCTCGGCGACGAGATCAAGGCGTGCTCGTCGAGCGCTGGCCCGACGGCCGATGGGAAGCGCACAAGGTCGCGCAGCGCGGCGTCCGCGCTCTCGCATTCACGCGCGGCGGCACGCAGCTCGTCGTCAGCTACGACTGACGGCGACCGGGTGGCATTTTCGGTCCGGAACTTGGCGCGTTCGGGCACGGCGAAGCCGGATACACTCGCGAGCACCATGCTTCGTCTCAGTTTGATGCTCGCTACACTCTCGCTTGGTTGCGGAACGGACGAGACCACACTGTCGTCAACCGCGTCGCTGATCGGCAAGTGCTCGTTCGGAGAGATTGACTACATGCGCATCGAGCCCGGTGAAATCTTCCTTTACGCCGCGTTCGACCCGGCGGACGACACGTATGCCGTGGTCACGGGCGTAGCCCGCCATGCGGAGTCCCTCTCCGATCGCGACGCCGCCCAGGAGCTCGCACCGGCGTATCACGCGACGCTCACCCGCAGCTCGCTCGATTTCGGCGACGACAAGTGGATCGGTACCCGGAACACCAGCGGTGATGTTCACAGCACCGGCGGTGAGACCTACGGCACCGAGAATGTCTATCCGTCGTGCGTATTCTGGCCCGCCGCTCCGTAGCGGATGTTCGTCGACTCGCAACCAGACCCAATGTCCGGCCAGCGACAGTCAGATTCCAACGATTCGGGGCGAGATGCACGTGAGCACCTCCTCGGGCACGCCGAGAGCTGTGGCGGCGGCCTTGCTCTGCCGACACCTCCGAGGATCGCGCGGACCGGATCGTCCGCGAGCTGGACCTCGTGTTCGTGACGATCTACGTGTCGAGCGGTCGACCGATCTGGGCGGGCGCGCGGACGTTCAATGGCGCGCCCGGCAGCGGCGGGGGCTACGCCGAGCTGGACGTCACATCGGTGCTCGCGGATCAGGGATACCGATTCCAGTCGACGCTGGTGCACGAGCTTGGTCATGCGTTCGGCCTCACGCACGTCACCTGTCACGGGGACGACCTTCAGAGCAGCTCCTCGATCATGCGTGGAAACTCCGCGCACTGGTCATCGGGCCTAACGCGGAGCGCGACCCCGGGCAGTCTGATCCGCGAAGATCGCTATCTGCTCGCGCAGGCGCCCGCGGTATTTCCCTGCCTGACGTACGAGCCGGCGGTGCACGGAGCGGACCTCGATCCCGACCGACTACAGAGGTGCTTCCTCAAGCCGATGGGCGAGACGATCGGGCCGCTGATCGATCAGCCCGGCATCGGCTTCGATGCTGTATCACGACGGGCAGCGGGTCAACGGCCCCGACGCCGCGCTCTACAGCCGCGCGAAGGCGGAGGGTTCCTGTTCCGAGGCTGCGAGGCTCGTGCCGGGAGTCCGCGTCGAGTGCCGCTACAACGGACAGACGCTGTAGCGCTCTCACATATCGATCACAGCGTCTTCTCGATCCTGGCATTTGCGTCGCCGAGGAGCGCGATGCTATGAGCAAGGCTATCGCACGTGCGCGAGCGCTTCAGCGGCGCGGCTTGACGCCGGGCTTGGTGTAATCGAGTTTCGTGATGACACGCGGTATCTCGCTCGTCTGTGATTTCAGCGATCGGCCGGTCGGCCGCGGCAAATCGACGAGGATTGACATCCACTACGGTCGATAGTAATCGCAACAGGTGACGTTCCTTGCGCGCCACCGGCTCGGGACCGCTTTGGTGGTTCTCGGAATCGCGCTAAGTGTGCTGCTCGGAGCGCCGGTCGAGGCTCTCGCTCACGGTGTAGCCGAAGGCGACAAGGGCTACATCCAGGAGAGCACGGGCGTTCGCTTGGTCGCGTTCGCGTACCTCGGCGCCAAGCACATGGTGACCGGATATGACCACCTGCTGTTCTTGCTCGGCGTGATCTTCTACCTGTACCGCCTCAAGGACATCGGCATCTACGTCACGTTGTTCGCGCTCGGCCACTCGTCGACACTGCTGCTCGGCGTGCTCATCGAGGTCAGCGTGAGCTCGTACCTGGTCGATGCCATCATCGGCCTGTCCGTTGTCT
>JACCQV010000450.1 GCA_013813945.1 Deltaproteobacteria bacterium
CGGTGAACCAGCACGTCGGCTGCTTCGAGCAGGCGAACGGTGGCACGATCTTCCTCGACGAAATCGGCGAGCTCGATATCACGCTGCAGCCCAAGCTGCTGCGCGTGCTCGAGCAGCGCGAGATCAAGCGCGTCGGCGGCGATCGCACGCACAAGGTCGACGTCCGCGTGCTCGCAGCCACGAACCGCGACCTCCGCGAAGAGGTCAACAAGGGCACGTTCCGCGAGGATCTCTACTTCCGCCTCTCGGTCGTCCATGTCGAGCTGCCGCCGATGCGCGAGCGCCGCGAGGACATCCCGGGTCTTGCGAACCACTTCCTCCGCGAAGTGGCCTCGCGTCGCGGCATGACGATGTCGTGGAGCCAGGATGCGATGGCCGCGATGATGACGCACTCGTGGGCCGGCAACGTTCGCGAGATGCGCAACGTCGTCGAGCGCGCGGCTGCCCTGTCGGATGGTCCAGTGATCACGCGCCAGGACCTCGTGTTCGGCCGCGAGATGGGGCCGTCGCTGATGGTCTCGCACGATCTTGCACAGGCCGGAGCGCAGGCGGCCCAGCGCGCAGCGGCGCAGCTCGCGGGCGTCGAGATGCCGCAGCAGAGCGGACCGGCGATCTTCGACGCGGCCCTGCTCAAGGCCGGCCTTGGCTTCAAGCAGGCCAAGCAGACCGTCGTCGACGCGTTCGAGATCGCGTACCTCGGCGCGCTGATGCTCCGCAACACGGGCAACATCACGCGCTCCGCGCAGGAGGCCGGGCTGACCCGCTACCACCTGCGTGAGCTGCTCAAGCGTCACGGCCTCAAGGGCGGCGACAACGAATAAGGGGAATGCCTCTCACGAGAGGCGTTCCATGATCTCGTCGCGCGTCGCGAGGCCCTTGTCCACGAGGAGTCCGAGCAGCTTGCGCAACACCTCCTCGTCGCGTGCGGCAATCGCCTCGAGCTTGGAGATCCGGTGCTGGAGCGACGCGATCTCGGCATCGCGCTGAACCTCTGCGGGTGCGGTGACCGGCGGCGGCGCGATCGTCTGTCGGAACTGCCGGAGTCCGTCGCGATTGCGCGGTGGCGCGGCCGTGCGTTCGTCGAGCGCGATCGTATCTGGCCGGTCGAAGGGGATCGAGGTATCGGCGCGCAGGCCGACGTCGTAGTAGCGCGCGATGGTGGTCTCGATCTGCTGCGGACCGCAGAGGTACGGCCGGATGTTGAGCTGGGTGCGGATCCGCAGCTCGTCGATCACGCCGACGTTCTGCGGATCGGCCATCGCAACGTCCAGGAAGCGGCCCGTCTGTCCGAATGGCAGCACGCGCGCGGAGCGTGCGAGATCGGCGGGCACCAGCTCGAGCACGCGGGCTGGGATCTCATGGCCGTCGAGGTCGACGCTCTCGACGCCAAACTGCTGCGCGAGCACGCCGACCAGCGCTTGTTCGGTGATCATGCGCAGCTCGACGAGCGTGCGGCCGAGCGACCGCCCCCACCTGCGCTGGTCCGCAAGCGCGCTACGGAGCTGGGTTTCGTCGATGATGCCGGCCTCGAGGAGCATCTCGCCGAGCTTCTTGCGCGCCATCACGGCACCTGCACGACGGTCGCCTGACCCGTTCGCGCCAGCGTGCCGAGAAACTTCGCGGCGTGCTGGCCGGCCGCGGGAATGTCGAACACGACGAAGTGACCGTCGGAGCCAGCTTGCTGGTTGTACTGACCGAGCGCCGCGGTCGCGCCATTGACGTTGTTGGTCACGGGCGCCGAGACGATCGCCCGCCCGCGCAGCGTGACGCCCTCGATGGGCTTGGTGTCGCGCAGCATCAGGATGTCCGCGCCGAGGGCGGTCGCGAACGCTTCGATCCCGAGGTTGGGCGAGTAGGTGTCGGTGAAGCCTTCGGTCTGGAAGATGTTGCGCGGAGCGAGGCGCGTGCCGGTCTCTCCGAGCGGAGGCTTGCGCACCATCAGCGGCGCGTAGTTCACCGGATCCGAGCGCTCCACCCACATCTGGAGGAGCGCGAGGCCGGGGTTGTTCTCGTCGACGGGCTCGTCGCGCAGGAACGTCTGCACCAGCGATGGGATGTCGAGCGGCTTGGTCTTGTGCAGGAGGTTGACGTAGAGGAGGCCGGCAGTCCCCGAGAGGACCGCCCCGGTCAGCGACGGTTCGAACGCGACGAAACCCGGACCGGTGAGCCCGCCCTGCGAGTGGCCGAAGAAGTAGATCTTCGTGCGATCGAACGTGTGCGTGCGTCCTGCGTCGGTGATCGAGAGTCCGTGGACGAGGCGCAGCTGGGAGAACGCATCGGCGATTCCCTGCAGCGCGTTGTCGCGCGCGGAGTAGGCGTTGCCGAAGTTGAAGAAGTCGAGCTCGGGATTCCCTCCGGGATTGCGTGGACCGTGCAGTACCTGATCCGTGGAGATCACCGCGAGTCCCTCGGCCGCCAGCAAGCCTGCGGTCTGGTCCTCGAGGAACGAGGTGTAGCTGCCACCGGTGCCGTGCGAGTAGATCACGAGCGGCCAGCCTGCGCCGGGCACGGGACCCGCCGGCACGGTCAGCGCAAACCGCATCGGCTCGGAGCGCACGATGATCGCGGCACCGTCGGAACCAATCTTGATCTCGCCGCTCGGTGTGTTGCGGTAGGGGACGTCGCCGGCCTGGAAGTTCGGCGCGGTGTACGCGCCGGTGAACAGCTGGAACATGGCGTTCGGCGGCGTCGCGATCACATCGGTCGCGACGGGCGCGGCGGCGGCGAACACGGCCTTGCGAAGCGCCGGAGCGACGTGCGTCGCGCGCTGGGTCGTGAACACCGCGGCGGACACGACGTCATCCCGCTCGTCGCCACCGGGCTCGTCGAGGAGGTCGAGGAGCGGCTGGTAGACCTCGCGTGCGTGAACGATGGCTGCGTCACCGCCGGTGCCGACCACGCTCGTCAGGTCACTCGCTGCCGCGACTGAATTGCCGCCGTCGCCCTTCACGCGGCGCGTGATCACGAGCGCGTAGGTCGTGGCTTCGTCGAGCGGGAACCCCGGGTACGGCCGGCAGACGAGGTGGTTGCCGTCGAGGGTCTGCGTGCCAGCGACGCGGAACGTGACCACGATCGGCGTCTTCTGACCGCGCTCGGGCGAGTCCGGATCGACGTTGACGAGGTACACCGCGGAGGTATCGGAGAGCGAGCCCGCGGCATCCGGCAGGCTCGCGGGATCGAGCCCGCCATCGAACCGGGCGTAGATCGCGGCGTTGAGCCCGAAGCCGTCGAGCGTCTCGGCGGCGGCGCGCACCTGGTCGACGATCAAGCTGTTCGTGGGGAGCAGCGAGAGGTCGAGCCGCCCGTCGGCGTGCCGGCGCAGATCGTTCGGATAGGGCAGGTCATAGAACGTCTCGCCTGCAGAGACGGCGAACAGCGCGGTGGTTGTCGAGGCATCGCACGCGCCGGCCGCGACGAGCACGAGTAGCAGACCGGTACGCCCCATGGCCCAGCAACCTAGCACCGTCCCTCGAGCCCGGGGCGGACTCAAAAAGTGAGGACGACCACGCCGCCGAACAGCAGGCCACCACCGGCGGCCGTGATGGCGAGCGCATAGCTGGGCTTGTCGTCGAGCACGTAGGCTGCGAGCCCGCCACCCGCGACGGCCAGGCCGATCAGGGCCAGCGTGATTCCGCGTCGCCGGACGCTCTTGTGCACGTCACCGAGCTGGGCCCGCGAGGCGTTCGCGGCGAGGTCCATCGCCACACTTTGATCCCCTGCTTCGTCGGGAAGCGTGTCCGGGACCGCGTTGAGCAGACGCAGCGTCGCGAGCGTGGCCTCGGCCATCGCCTCGTTGACCGTGCACACCTCGCAGCGCCCGGACTCCTGTGACAGCACGCGCCCGGTGTCCGTGCGGACGATGGTGACGACGTGACCGAAGCTCGTGCCCGAGCCATTGAAGGCGGCGAGCAGGACGAGCTCCGCGCTGGTCTGGGTGCGCAGCTCTGCCAGGCAGGCGCCGATCAGGCAACCCTCGGTCCAACGAGTCGAGAACTTCATCCGATCGCGCATCTGCGCCCGGCTCGAGAGCCAGTAGACCTTGGTATCGAGCTGCTCCTCGAGGCCGCGCTCGAACTGCGCCTTGATCTCGGTCGGGACCCCGTCGACGCGGACGTCGAGGATGCCGACCATGCGCCGCTTCTCGGGAGGGGGCGGCTTCGACGGATCGTCGATCGCGGGCGCAGATACGGCAGGCGTGACAACAGCCGGGGGAGGGCGGCGGGGCGGTTTTTTTGGCGCGGCGAAGACCAAGCTCGACAGCACCGCCAGGGTCGCGATTCCCACCGCGGACGTGCGCGTCGCTCGCGCCAGGATCACGCCTCGTCGACTTGAGTGATGAACTGCTTCATCAACCCATCGATCATGAGGTTGCGATCGGTGATCTCGTACTTGCCGTCGCGCCAACCCGACTGCACTTCGTCGTAGCGCTTCTCGGAGTCGGCGATCACGGTCTTGTACAGGGTGACCTTCTTGATGATGT
>JACCQV010000484.1 GCA_013813945.1 Deltaproteobacteria bacterium
CTCGTACCCGCGTTGGCCTTGACCATGGCTGGCGCGCTGGCACCGGTGCTCGCCCACGCTGACGCGGCGTCGACCCACCCCCGGGCGGCTAGCGTGCGCGCCGTGATGGTCGCCAGCGCGTCCCCGCTCGCGCGCGTCGGGGAGCTCGGGTCGTGGGATGAGCCCGACGAACCGGAGCCGGCGGGCGCGAGCGAGTGGCGCAGCTCGCTCGCTCTCATGTCACACGACGCCTCGATCAAGCTCGTGATCGAGCGCGTCGCCGCGGGAACCGCGCCGTCGGTGGTGCGTAGCCGCCGCCATGGTCGCGCGGTGAAGCTCGTGCCGATCGGTTCGATGGTGCTGCTGGAGCACGCGTACGGGCTCGCGGTGTCGGCGACGTTCTGACGGTCTCCCACTGCGCCGTGTGTCTCCGCCGATGATTCGGGCCATCGGCGATGGTGCCCGAGCTCGTGATGTCGGCGTGGCTCACGGTCGGGTCACGCGTCGATCAGCTGTCGGCGCCCTTGAGCAGGCGCTTGGCCGCATCGCGCACGGCGTGCGGATACGTCATCAGCGACGCCGCGACCTTCAGCTCGGGCTTGGACAGGAGGCGAAGCACCCGGAGGATCTGGTCGACGCCGAGGCGAGGATTGCCGAGCAGGGCGCGCCGGACCTCGGCGATCTGAAGCCACGAGCCGTTGTTGATGATGAGCTCGATCAAGGTGCGCGGCATGGAGCCCATCCGGGCGAGGCGCGCGACCTCGGGTGCGGTGAGCCGCGGATTGCGGAGCAGCGCCTCCCACACGGTCTTTCCGTAGATCCGCTCGAGCGTCATCCGCTCGGTCGGGTCGTTGCTGTTCGCCCGCTTGAGCTGCTCGACCATCGTCAGACCGCGCAGCCGCTCGTGCATGTTGAGCGCGAGCTTCTTGCGGGCGGTTCCGGCCTCGCTCGTTTCGCCGGGGACGGCATCGGGGTCGGAATCGGAATCGGAATCGGGATCGGGGTCGGGCTCGGGCTCGGGCTCGGGCTCGGATCCGGGATCGGGTTCGGCCGGGGCGAGCTCGAGCTCACCGAGCTGGGCAATCCGTTCCTTCATCCCCGCATCGAATCCAAGCAGCTCGAGACCGGCGCCGGTCGCCGGATCCACGAACACCACGCGCGCATGGAGCGTCAGCTCGCGATTCCCGCTGCGCACGACGAGGTCGACCTCGTCATTGAACGCGAGTGCGCAGCCCGCGGCTGCGATCGCAGCGCTGCCCACGAACATCCCGCCCGCGAAGAGGTCGCGAGCGCAGTTCGCCTCGTGGAGATCGATGACGACCTTCGGACGGCCCATCGCGGGCGATTGTACGCTACTCGGTCAGCGTGATGCGCTCGGCGATCGCTGCCGCAGGTGTGCCGGAGACCTCGTGGGAATAGCGATACGCCGCGGCCCGGCACCGATCGTCGATCTTCTGCAGGCACAGCACGCGGACCCGGAGCCACAGTGCCGGCTGGTAGTCGCTGTAGCGCTTGCCCTGCGCGAACCGGCGGAAGTAGCCGTCGAGCGTGTTGAGTGCATCTGCGTTGCGACCGAGCTGCAGGTGCTGCGTGACCGCGATGCTGTAGAACGCGCGGGACTCGGCCTCGCCGTCCTGCTCGCGGATGATCGTGTGGTACTCGCCGATGGCCTGAGCCGCGATCTTGCCGACGTCGAGCGCGGGCTCGACGTGCTGGCCGCGAATCAGCTTCTTGATGTCGCGCATCGGATCCTTCGGATCCTCGGTGACGGTCCGTGGGCCCATCGCCCCGCTGCCGCTGGTCGCGCCATTGCTGCTGCCGCTGCCGGTTCGAGCTCCCGAGGGCACGCGGCCGTCGGGGACCTGCGAGGTGCGGCCGTGCAGGAGGTCGGGCGCGGTGGTCATGTCGATCTCGAAGCCACTGCCACGCTGTGTGTTCGCTGGGGCGATCGCCGCGACCGGCCCCGTCGGATCGGTCGCCCCGTCCGTCGTGTCGGCGGGCTGCGGGCGCGGGGCGCGGAGCTCGGTACCGGCCTGAGTCGCGGCCCTCGGGCCATCGGGCCCACCGACGTCTGCGAGTGCGAGCCGGCCACGCCTGGATTGCCACGCCTGGCCGGCTGCGACGCGGACCTCCTGCTGCTGGCGCACGACCTTGACCACGCCTTCGGTGACGCGAACGTCGACCTCGCCGGTGCCATCGCCGTAGTCCACGGAGAAGTGCGTACCGACGACGATCACGTCCGTGTCACCGGCTCGGACAACGAGTGCTGCGCGGTCGCCGCGCTTGCCGACCTCGAGCTCGACCTTGCCGCGCGTCATCGCCACGAGCACGCCGCCCGCCGGGCGGGTCACCACGAACGCCGTATCCGGATCGCTCTGGATCACGGCGTCACCGATATCGAGCGTCGCGCGCTCGGCCTCCGTATTGATCTTGATCGGCAGCGAGTCGCCGGCGACGGTCGCCGGTTCGGTGCCGCCGCCCAGCTGCCAGCCGATCACGCCGGTAATGAGAGCCGCCAACGCCGCCATCGCGAATCCGACGTGGCGCCGCGGCGCCTGCGCGGGACGAACCGCCGCGTCCGCAGCACCCGCAACGATGCGACGCTCGATGTTGGTCATCCGCTCGTCATCGAGCGGCTCGACCGGGATCCGTCCGACCAGCTTCACGGAGCCTCCTTGCTGTCGTCGAACGGAATGACATCTGCGCCACGTGGCTCGAGGAACTCGCTCAGTACGGGATCGTTTGCGGCGGCCGCTTCGATCTTGTTGCGCGCGCGCCAGACGCGCAGCTTGGTCGCGGTCACGGTCGAGCCCACGAGCGATGCGGTCTCCGCCAGCGTGCGGCCATCGATCTCGTGCAGCGTGAACGCGAGCCGCGCCGCAGGCGAGAGCTCGTCCAGCACGGCATAGAGGCGCTTGACTCCATCACGCGCGAGCTGGCGCCGTGCACCGGGGCCGACCTCGAACGATGGCGCTGCTTCGTCATCGACGAGCACCTCGGTCTGCACCCGACGTCCGCGCTGCGAGAGGTAGCGATACGCGACCCGGACCGAGACGCGATCGACCCAGGTCGCGAGGCTCGCTTCGGCGCGCCAGCCGCGGAGCGACTGAAACACCTGAAGGAAGGCTTCCTGGAGCAGATCGTCCATGTCGCGATTGGTTCCCAGCACGCGGAACAGGCACGCGTGCACGCGGGCGCGGTGCCGGCGAAACAGCTCGCGCGTGGCCGCCGGCTCGCCGGTGAGACACCGGTCGACGAGCAGGACGTCCTCTACATACGCAGCGGCGGTCACCTGACTAGATAGTGAACGACGAGCTCGCCACGGTTACACGTCCTGCGAATTATGGTTCAAGTGCGCGAATTTTCTTCGTTCTTGGTTCGCGGCTGACGATGTTTGGCTCGGAACGTGTTCGCTGGACCCTTCTCGAGCTGGCGCTGCCATGCGAGAGCATCGGGCAGCGCGGCCAGTCAGCGCACGCGCAATGAAGCGGGACGCGATGCGCGAAGCTCCGAAAGCGGGCCCGGACACAGGTCCTTGAGCTTGCAGCCGGCGCACTCCGCGCCGCTCCACACGCGCTCGTAGAGGCTCTGCACCTGATCGAGCAGCAGCCCGTCGTCGGTGACAATGCCGAGCTCGAAGTTGCGGCGGCCGGCGCCCTTCGCGCCAAGGCCGGCGCCAGTCCAGTTCGCGCTGCCGAGATAGAGCAGGGCGCCATCGACGATCACGGCCTTCATGTGGACGCGCGGACAGCGCGCGAGTGCGAGGCCACCGGCGACGAGTCGCGGATGATTCGCGATCTCCTCGCGGAACGGACCCGACGGCAGCTCGGCGTGTAACAGACGCAGCTCGACGCCGCGGTCGGCGAGATCCGCGAGCAGTGCGACGATCGAGACGTAGTTCGATCGGCGCATGGTGCGCCGGCGGCCCGGTGCCGCGCGACCATCCTCGACCATCAGGCTCTTCACGTTTGCGGTCGCGATCCACACGCTCGTATGCGCACCGAGCACGGCTGCGATCACACGCTCGTAGTGCGAGCGCCCGCCGATCAGCTCGACCGAGACGCTGCGTGGCGCGGTGGCTACATCGAGTGGCGCGCGATCATCCTGCGTCCGGTCGTCCGGTGGCGGTGTGCCGCGCGGTGTCCGACGCCGCGGACGGCCAGCGAGCTGCTTCGCGGTCTTCGCGAGCGCATCCGGCGCCGCGACCTGCGAGCGCGGG
>JACCQV010000495.1 GCA_013813945.1 Deltaproteobacteria bacterium
CCCGTGCACTGCGCGTTTGCGGCGGCCGGTGTGCCGAAGTCACCTGCGCCGTACGCCGCGGATGCATCGCACCAGTTCGCCTCGACGTCATTGTCGAGCACGCTCGCGAAGTCCGGATCGAGCGCGAGCGCGGCGCCGCCGGTCGAGTGGGTCCAGGTCACCGCATCGAGGATGTCGGCACCGAGTACGAGCTGCACGTCACCGGGCGTCGTGACCGAGCCGGTGATCAGCGAGAACGTGAAGCCGGCGGTGACTGCAGGAAGGCCGCCGTTGACCCCCGAGACGCTCGAGCGCGCAAACAGCGCGCGCTGTCCCGTCGCCAGCCGCAGGCAGGACGCCGACGAGATCACGTTCGGGTTTGCGGTATCGGATGCGCGATCGAGACCGAGCCCGTTGAGATCGACGTCCGCTGTCGCGAGGACCTCGAACCATTCGCCCGTGGTGTCGGAGACCGCGGCGGGGCTCGGCATCACCTCGGTGATCACGAGGTCGCCCACATCGGGGTAGACGACGGGGCGAGAGGTCGCGCCGTCGGCGCAGGTCCCGGGCGGGGCGACGGCGGCGCACTGTGCGTTCGGAGCTCCGGGTGTTCCGAAGTCGCCCTCGCCGTAGGTCTGGGTACCGTCGCACCAGCGGGTCTGATCGTCATTCTCGGTGACGTTCGCGAAGTCGGGATCGACCTGCAGCGACTTGCCGCTCCGTGAAGCGGTCCACGAGAACGTGTCGATCACGGTGGGGCCGATCGAGATCGCGAGATCACCGGGCGTGGTCGTCGAGCCGGCGATCATCGTGTGCGTGAACGTGCCGGTGACGGTGGGCAGACCGCCGTTGGTGCCCGCGTCGGTGCTGCGAGCGAACAGGATCAGCGCGCCGCTGGTGACACGGAGACAGCGCTCGGCGGAGACCACGCTGGGATTCGCCGTGTCGCCCATGCGGTCGATACCGAGGCCGTTGAGGTCGACGTCGCGGGTGACCTTGACCTCGAACCACTCTCCGAGCGCATCGTCGACCGCGGCCGGCGACGGCATGATCTCGGTGATCACCAGATCGCCGGGGGCGGGCGAGACCACCGGACGCAGCGCCGTGCCGTCATCGCACATGCCGGCGACGATGATCTCGCAGTTCTCGTTCGCCGCGCCGGGGGTTCCATAGTTGCCCGGCGAGAACTCGTTGGTTGCGGTGTGCGAGGCTTCGCACCAGTTCACGAGATCGTCGTTGAACGTGTACTCGGGGGACTCGCCGCCGTCGAGCTGCCGCGACTCTCCCGATGACACCTCGGCGTAGAACGCCTCGTCGATCTGAGTGGAGCCGCAGCGCAGTGCGAGCCGACCCGTGCCGGTGTTGTAGAGGTCACCGAGGCGATCGGCGTAGCCGCCATCGACCCACGCGGGCGCGAGATCGGCGAGGACGTTGCCGAGCACGAGGTAGGCCCCTGGAGCGATCGTGACCGGGTCGAGGGTGACCTCCTTCGCCATGCCGCCGTCACCGCGCGAGTGTTCGAGCGTGAGTCCCGTGAGATCGAGCGGTCGGCTCGAGGTGTTGTGAATCTCGAACCACTCGTTGCCTTCGTCGGTGCCACTGCCACCGGGGGCCGCCGCGAAGTCAGCGAAGACTTCGGTGATCACGAGATCGCCCGCCAGCAGGCGGTCGTCACAGGTCCCGCTCGCGCCATCGTCGCCACACGCCACGAGCACCAAAGCCACCACGAGCGCCAGGATCCGCATGTGCCAATGCTACGGGATCCGAGGACTTGCGCGGTGCCTACCTTGCTCCCGCGCCTGGATCCCTTCGCGATTTAGGGTAATGTGCAGCGCCTGCATGGTCGCGACCACGCCCCCCACAGCACCGCGAAACTTTGCCATCGACGTGGCGCGCGCATCGGCCAGCTTCCAGGAGCTCGCACGCCAGATGGGCGCGCAGTTCCTCGACAAGCAGGAGATCATCCGCCTGATGGTCGTGTCCGCGATTGCGGGCGAGCACATGGTCATCGTCGGGCCGCCGGGTACGGCGAAGTCCGCGATGATCGACATGTTCTCGAAGCTGATCGATGCGAAGTACTTCGAGTATTTGCTGACGCGGTTCACCGAGCCGAACGAGCTGTTCGGTCCGGTCGACATCTCGGCGTTCCGTGAGGGTCGCTATACCCGCCGGCTCGAGAACATGTTGCCGACCGCGGAGGTCGTCTTCCTCGACGAGATCTTCAAGTCGAACTCGGCGATCTTGAACTCGCTGCTGCACGTGATCAACGAGCGCAAGTTCCAGAACGGTCCCGAGGTCATCCCGGTGCCGCTGATCTCGCTGTTCGCCGCCTCGAACGAGGTCCCCAACGACGAGAACCTCGCCGCGATGTTCGACCGCTTCCTCGTGCGCGTCCTCTCGGACAACCTCGACAGCTATCACTTCCACGAGCTCAAGAAGAAGGGCGTGTCCCTCGAGCTCCGCAAGATGACAGGGCGGGGCGTCGATGCCGCCGGCCGTCCGATGGCCGCGCTGCGTCCCGTGATCTCGGCCCACGACCTCCGGCAGATCCAGCAGAACTTCGACAAGTTCATGGTGTTCCCCGAGGAGTTCCTGACCAAGTACAAGGGGCTCGTGTTCCAGATCCGCAGCGAGGGCATCTCGGTGTCGGATCGCCGCGCGGTCAAGCTGCTCAAGCTGTTCGCCGGGTCCGCCGTGTTCGACGGCCGCACCCGCGTCCACGACGGCGACTTCTTCATCCTGCGCCACATCTGGAACAACCTCGATCAGGTCGAGCTCCTCGAGGAGATCGTGAACCCGGTCGTCGACTCGTACTATCGCGAGCATCCAGACGAGCGCCGGTTCATCGGTCCCTCGGCGAGCCTCGACGATCTGCTGACCGAGCTCGGCTTGATCCGCGAGCTGCTCACCTCCGGGACGGAGCTGTCGGATATTCAGCTGTTCAGCCAGCTCAAGAACCTCAACGAGATCAAGGTCGCTCTGGCATCGCTCCCCGGTGAAGCAGCGGCCCGCATGATTCGCGAGGTCGATCAGCTGCTCGAGACCGTGTTTGCCTCCTCGAAGTTTGGCCTCTGATGTTGCCCTTCACCTCTAGCGACCGCCGCCCTTCCGCCACCATTCGGCCACTCCGCGTCGTGGTGTTCGACGACGTCGTCTCCGCGCGCGCCGAGCAATTTCACATCCCCGGCCTGACGGTCGATGTGTTTCCGCATGCCGATGACGCGCTGACTCGGTGCTGCCTCGGGCGCTACGATCTCGTGTTCATGGAC
>JACCQV010000516.1 GCA_013813945.1 Deltaproteobacteria bacterium
GCTCGCGGGCGCACTCGGCCACACCGCGGATCGCGATGCGCTGCTCGTGCGGAGTCGCGGCTGGCGTGCGCTCTACGATCCCGCGGTCGGCTTTCTGCGCGGCAAGAACGCAGATGGCTCGTTCCCGGCGGACAGCTTCGACGCACTCGCGATCGCGAACGACTACGCCGAGGCCAATGCGTGGCACTCGCTGTGGATGACGAGCGCACATGACGCGGACGGTCTCGCCGAGGTGATGGGCGGCCACGACGCCGCGATCGCGAAGCTCGAGATGTTCTTCGAGCTGGCGAAGGACGACTGGGACAACGCCGATGAATCCGCCGCCAACTTCCCGCGACCGTACTACTGGCATGGCAACGAGCCCGACATCAACGCACCGTTCGCGTTCGCCCAGCTCGGCCGCCCCGATCTGACGCAGCGCTGGGCTCGCTGGGTCACGGACACGCACTACACCGACGGTCCCGAAGGCGTGGCCGGCAACGACGACGGCGGAACGCTGGGCTCCTGGTATGTGCTCGCGACGCTCGGCGTGTATCCGATTCCGGGCAGCGATCGCTGGATCATCGCCGCGCCACGATTTCCACAGGCGCGTGTCCTGGTCGGCGGCCGCGAGCTCGTGATCACGGCCGAGGGTGTCAGCGACAAGGCGATGTACGTCGACTCGGTCGCACTCGATGGCGCACCACTCGAGACGACCGAGCTCACGCACGCTCAGCTTCGTGGCGCGAGCACTCTGCACTTCGTGATGAAAGAGACCCCATGATCAAGCTCGTTGCCGTGTGTTCCCTTGCCCTGCTCGCGTGTGTCTCGAGCCCGCCGCCGCCACCGCCGGCGGCACCCGCAATCATGGAATCGACGGAGCCGTCGCCACCGCCAGCCGCGCCCAGCGAAGCTCAGGTCTGCGAGCCGAACGGGAACTGCTCGCTCGGCTGCCCGGACGGCAAGTGCGCGCTCGTGTGCCAGACCGGAAGCAACTGCGACTTCAGCTGCGACGGCGGCAAGTGCGACGTCACCTGTCAGAGCGGCTCGACGTGCAACGTCAGCTGCAACGGCGGCAAGTGCAACTCCGGCTGCGAAGCGGGAGCGACGTGCAACTTCGAGTGCAACGGCGGCAAGTGCAACCAGGAGTGCATCGCGAACTCGACGTGCGCCACGAGTTGTGCCGGCGGCAAGTGCAACAACTAGCGCGCCTAGCTCGACGGTGAACAAGCTCCTCGCCTTCATCCGGCTCGGTCGCCCGCTGTTTCTCGGCGGCGGCTTCCTGCTGTTCGGCCTCGGTGCGCTGATCGCCGCGGTGCACGGTCACGTGATCGATGTGCGGCGCTACGCGCTAGGGCAGGGCGTGGTCACCGCGTTCCAGCTGATGACGCACTACGCGAACGACTACTTCGACTACGAGGCGGATCGCGCGAACCTGACGCCGACGCGGTGGTCCGGTGGCAGCCGGGTCCTCGTCGAGGGCGAGCTCCCGCGCAGCGTCGCCCTGATCGCGGCGCTCGTCCTCGCGGCGCTCGGCATCGCGCTGTCCGCCGTGCTCGTGTGCGATGCAGGCGCGTCGATCGTGCCGACGCTCGCGGCGATGGCGGTGCTCGCATGGACGTACAGCGCGCCTCCGGTGCGGTTGTGTGCGCGTGGCCTCGGCGAGGTCGCGACTGCGATCGTGGTCACCGGCCTCGTACCATGGCTCGCATTCTCGCTGCAGGCGCCCGATCTTCGCGGCGGCTCGACCGTGCTCCTCGCCGTCGCGCCGCTCGCGGTGTTGCAGATCGCGATGCTCGTCGCGATCGAGTTCCCGGATGCAGCCGGTGATGCCGCGACCGGCAAGCGCACGCTGGTGGTCCGGCTCGGCGCCGAGCGCGCGGCGCAGCTCTACGTGCTCTTGATGACGCTCGCGTATCTCTGCCTGCCGATCGCATCGCTGCTCGGTCTGTCGACCCGCGTCGTGATCGCCGCGACCGTGCCGGCTCCGCTCGCGGCGTGGCGGATCTCGCGGATCGGTGACCACGGCGATCCGCAGGCCCATCAGCGGCTGACGTTCTTTGCGGTGTTTCTGCTGATCGGCACCTCGATCGCCGAGCTGATCGCGTTCGCGACCCTGCTCTGACCCCCCTCCGTGAGGCTGCGACAGCGCACCGCACCCCGCTCGGGCCGGATCCGGCATCCCATGGACACAGATGCCGAGACCCCCTGGGCAGAGCGACTTCGAGGTCGACCACAACGCACCGACGATCGCGGAAGCGCCAGCGAACGCCACCGCGACGCGCTGGGTTCTGTGGGTCACGGTCGTGATGCTCGTCGCCCTCGTGCTGCTTCTCGTGATCGGCCCGCACATCCCGGCCGGCGAATAGTCAGGGCAGGAAGCGCTCGGTCTCCGCGAGGAGACGTGGCAACGACGCCGCGAGCTCGTGGCCATCATCGAGCTCGATCAGCTCGACATTCGGGCGACCGGACGCAAATTGCCGCGAGTGCTCGATTGGCACCGAGTCGTCCCGCGTGCCGTGAAGGATCAACGTCGGGACACGCACGTCGGGGAAGCCGACGTCGATCGCGGCGGCATCTTCGATGAAGCCGAAGTCGACGCGCGCAGGCTGCTGCGTCGTGTAGTCGAGAACCTCGCGCCAGCCGGTGCGTCGCCAGTCCTCGAACGCGGCACCGAGGATCTGCTCCCAGCGCGCCATCAGCTGGAACGCGGGCGCGAGCAGCACGAGCTTCTCCACCCGTGGGTCACGTTCCGCCAGCCGCGCTGCGGTCAGTCCGCCCAGCGAGCTGCCGATGACGATCGCGCGATCATCGGGGCCGCCGATCGCCTGCCCGGCAGCCTCGATCATCGCCGATAGCCGTAGCTGTTCGAACGACGGGACCCGCAGGTTTAGCCGGTCGAACGTGATCCCGCGCCGCGCGAAGTGTTCTGCGAACGCGACGCCCTTCATCGATTGCGGCCCTGATGCGAAGCCGTGAAGGTAGAGGTGACGCAGAGCCATGGTCGGCAGCGTAGCCCCTTGTGCCTCGGCCAGAGCGGAATCGTCGTGGGAGCGGTGGGGCCCGCTGGCATACCCGAGGACTGGCGAAATTCGCGCGAGTCGCTGCCTGTGCGATGATCCCCACGTGCGAACAGCGATCCTCCTGCTGCTCGTCGCGTGCGGTGGAGCCGCCGCACCGGTGGGCCCGCCGCCTCCGACAGGTCCGACCTGCGCAGGGGCCGCGGAGCACATGGTCGACGAGATGGCCGCGGCCAAGGAACCCAGGCCCCCCGATGACGTCCTGAACGGCCTGATCGACCTGATCCGGGTGCGCTGCGAGCAGGATCGGTGGAGCTCTGAGGCGGTCCTGTGCCTGAGCCGGATCAAGACGGCCGCCGAGGCAGATCAGTGCGGGACGATGCTGACGGATGCCCAGCAGGCCGCGCTGGTGCGGGACCAAGAAGCGAAGGCCGCACCCTCGAAATAAGCCTGATCGCCGGGCCCCCCGGCGTGCTACCCGTTCCCCGTGGTCGCGGTCTCCAAACCCCTGTTCTCGTACCGCCCGTACTGGGCGAAGCGGTTCGGCGTGGCCTCGTACCTCCCGACGACGCGCGCCGAGATGGACGAGCTCGGCTGGGACAGCTGCGATGTCGTTCTCGTCACCGGCGACGCGTACATCGACCACCCGAGCTTCGGCATGGCGCTGGTCGGCCGGCTGCTCGAGTCGCACGGTTTCCGCGTCGGCATCCTCGATCAACCCGACTGGCGCAACACCGAGGCGTTCCGCGAGCTCGGGCGCCCGAATCTGTTCTGGGGCGTCAGCGCCGGGAACATGGACTCGATGGTCAATCGCTACACGAGCGACCGCAAGATCCGCAGTGACGACGCGTACTCGCCCGACGGCGCCGCCGGCCTCCGCCCGGATCGCTCGGTGATCGTCTACTCGCAGAAGTGCCGCGAGGCCTACGGCGATGTCCCCCTCGTCGTCGGTGGGATCGAGGCGAGCCTGCGGCGGATCGCGCACTACGATTACTGGTCCGACAAGGTCCGGCGCTCCGTGCTCGTGGATTCCCACGCCGACCTCCTCGTCTATGGCAACGCGGAGCGTGCGATCGTCGAGGTCGCTCATCGCCTCGCCGCCGGTGCCCCGATCGACGAGATCCGCGACCTCCGCGGCACCGCATTCACGAGAAATGGTCACGACTGGAGCGAGCTCGACTCGACATCGCTCGATGCACCGGGCCGCGTCGAGCCGATGCCGGATCCGTACGCGATGGAAGAGGTTCGCCAGGCCGCGCCGTGCAACACGGGCGAGGCTGCGCCGGCGGAGACCAAGCTGATCCCGCTGACGCGCAAGAAGGTCGATCGCTCGCGCCAGGTGATCCGGATGCCGAGCTTCGAGCAGGTCGTCGCGGATCCGATCCTCTATGCCCACGCGTCGCGAATCCTCCACCTCGAGTCCAACCCCGGTAACGCGCGCGCACTCGTGCAGCGCCACGGTGTCGGTCCCAAGGGCGTCGACGTCTGGATCAATCCGCCGCCGCTGCCGCTGACGACCCTGGAGATGGATGCGCTGTACGAGCTGCCGTACACGCGCCTGCCGCATCCCAAGCACCAGGCCACCAAGCTGCCTGCGTACGAGATGATCAAGTTCAGCGTGACGATCCTGCGTGGCTGCTTCGGTGGGTGCAGCTTCTGCTCGATCACCGAGCACGAGGGCCGGATCATCCAGTCGCGCTCGGAGAAGTCGATCCTCGGAGAGATCGAGCGGATCCGCGATCAGACCCCGGGCTTCACCGGCAACATCAGTGATCTCGGCGGCCCGACGGCGAACATGTACCGGATGGCGTGCAAGACCCGCGAGATCGAGTCCGCATGCCGCAAGCCGTCATGCGTGTTCCCCGATATCTGCGACAACCTGGGCACCGATCACGCGCCGCTCGTGACGCTGTACAAGAAGGCGCGCGCACTCAAGGGTGTGAAGCGGATCTTCATCGCATCCGGCGTTCGCTACGATCTCGCGGTGCGTTCGCCCGAGTGGATCAAGGAGCTCGCCCAGCATCACACGGGCGGCTATCTGAAGATCGCGCCGGAGCACACCGAGGACGGCCCGCTCAAGCACATGATGAAGCCGGGGATCGGCGCCTACGACCGGTTCAAGGAGCTGTTCGATCGCTACTCCGAGGAAGCGGGCAAGGAGCAGTACCTGATCCCGTACTTCATCGCGGCGCACCCCGGCACCACCGACGAGGACATGCTGAACCTCGCGCTGTGGCTGAAGAAGAACGGGTTCCGTCCGGATCAGGTGCAGGCGTTCTTGCCGGCACCGATGGCGAGCGCGACCGCGATGTATCACACGGGCTACAACCCCCTGAAGTCACTCAAGGCACGCGAGCGCGTCCACGTCGAGAAGGACCTCTCGCGCCGGCGCCTCCACAAGGCGTTCCTTCGCTATCACGATCCGCACAACTGGCCGGTGCTGCGCGAGGCACTGACGAAGATGGGTCGTAGCGATCTGATCGGCGGTGGCAAGCACCAGCTGGTTCCGTCGTGGCAGCCCGCAGGTACGAGCGCCGCTGATCGACGCGGCGGCTCGCGCGCGCGGTTACAACCCGGTGTCGCGCTGACGCAGCACACGGGCCTGCCACCGCGGCAGACCCGGGACTCGCGACGAACACCGATCCGCAAGCCGAAGAGTCGTTGACCGGCGCGTCACGCGCGTGGCGGTCACACGAGACTAGGCAGCGCTGCGAGCGGTTCGGTGACCGACGTCGGTGACGTGAAGCTTCGGTAGCATCATCGCGGCGATCAGCCCGGCGACTCCGACGATCGCGTACACCACGCGACTTGCGCCGCTGGTCTCCTCGGCCTGTCCGCCACCGAAGATGGCGTCGACCAGGTTGAAGTTGAAGAAGCCGATGAGACCCCAGTTCACGGCGCCGATGATGGCGATGATGATCAGAGTCTTGGCGAGGGCACCGAGTTTGTTGTTGTCCGTCATGAACGGTCTCGGTGCAGAGCCCATGCCGGTCCGGAGTGTAGGTAACCGATCGCCCACACCGGCACCTTTTGTAGTGGATACGCCCCGCGGTACTCTTCGCATTGGTCCATGGGGGCGTCCCTTTCACCTTCGCCGGATGCCGCGATCTCGATCGGCAGCGTCCTGGATGGCCGGTATCGGATCGATGCCGTTCTCGGTACGGGCGGGATGGGGTGCGTGTATCGCGGCGAGCACACGGGCATCGGTCGCGCCGTCGCGATCAAGGTCCTGCACGCCGATCTGAACCGCAACAGCGAAGCGGCGCAGCGGTTCAAGCGCGAGGCGATGGCGTCGGGTCGGCTCGACCATCCGAACATCGTCGGCGTCAGCGATTTCGGCATCCTCGATCAGGGGCCCTGTTACCTCGTGATGGAGGCACTCGAGGGTGAGTCGCTCGGAGCTCGGCTCGAGCGCGAGAAGCGGATCCCGTGGCAAGCCGCCGTCGAGATCTTGCGTGGCGTTCTCCACGGCCTGCGCCACGCGCACGACCGCGGGGTCGTACATCGCGACATCAAACCCGACAACGTGTTCCTCGCGCGCAAGGACGGCGAGATCGTCGTCAAGATCCTCGATTTCGGAATCGCGAAGCTCTACGCGGGGAGCGCCGACGATCCAGCGGCGACGCGCGCGGGCCTCACCGTCGGCACCCCGGCATATCTGTCGCCGGAGCAGGCGGTCGGCGGGGAGATCAAACCTGCGTCCGATCTCTACTCGTCCACGATTCTCCTGTTCGAGATGATCACGGGCCGCGCGCCGTTCGAGGACAAAGATCCGCTCGCGATGCTCGGTGCACACGTCAGCCGCGAACCACCTCGGATCGCCGAGGTCGCACCGGACCTCGACATTCCTCCTGCTCTCGAAGATGTCATCCGTCACGGGCTGGTCAAGGCGCAGGCAGATCGACTGTCCTCCGCGACGGACTACCTCGCAGCCCTCGATGGGCTTGCCGAGGCCCGGGGCTCCGCGCCCGCGCTGCAGTTCCTCGGCCAGGCACTCGATTCCCAGGCCCTCGGCGTCGCACCGACCGCGCGGTCATTGGCCTCCGTCGCTGGGGCCACGCCTGCGCCGTTCACGCCGAGGCCGTTCACGCCGGTTCCCGGCACCCTCTCGATCCCGATCGCGGATCAGGACAAGACCGTGGTGACGCCGGCGCCGATGCGCGCCGTGTCGCTCGCCGACGCACCGGCGCTGCCGACGAGCTGGGGAAAGATCGGGCTCGTCGTCATCGTGCTCGCCGTGATCGCCGCGCTCGCCCTCAAGGTGATCTCGACGCCCGACGAGGCGACGCCTTCGACGTCGACGGCACCGGCGAAGTCAGGCAAGCCCGCGGCGACCAGCGAACCGCCGAAGACTGTCACCCGTCCGCCGGCACCCGATTCCAAGCCTTCGAGCCCGATGATCGCCCCCCTCGACTCGAGCACGCTGGAGCTCAAGGCCCTGCTCCAGGATCTCGAGAAGGGCAGGACGTGCCCGGACCGGCGCAAGGCGGTGAGCGGCCTCATGATGCTCGGCAACAAGGATGCGATCCCCGCACTCAAGAAGGCGCGCTATCGGGGACGCGGCGGACTGCTCGGCATCGGAGCTTCGAACACGAACAAGTGCCTGAAGGCGGATGCGGAAGCTGCGATCACGTCCCTCGGCGGGACGTTCAAGTAGCTTTCGACTTCCAGTCCTTCTGCGTCAGCACGTCGAAGTCGATGACCAGGCACACCGGCTTGTCGGCGCCATCGACTGCCCAGTACGCCGCGAACTCGCCGGTTCCGCACGGCAGCGCGAGCGCACGGCGACCATCGGTCAGCGGGATCTCGAGCGGCGTCACACCGGTGTGCGGAGGAATCGCGACCACGCCGGGCGCGCCATCTCGCGCGTCGAGCAGGACGAGCCAGCCAGTCGTCACGGCGACGCGCGGAAGCTGATCGGCCGACTTGGGCATCTTCTGACCGCGATAATGCGCGACGGTCCACTTCGCGATCGGCGGCCGCCCGACGTGAATCACGATCGCGGCGAGCCGCTCCTTGTCACCGCTGCGGGCGACGCTCAGCATCACGCGAAACTGCCCGGCGCCCACAGGACGATCGAAGGCGCGGAAGCTCTTCGGCGCGCCCGGGTCGAACACGCCGAGCCCACCCGACGTGACGGGGAGCTGGAGCGGCAGCATGCGTACAT
>JACCQV010000528.1 GCA_013813945.1 Deltaproteobacteria bacterium
ATGTACGAGTGGGCGCGCGAGGGACGCGACTTCCCGATTCTCGGTGCCGGAAGCAATCGCTACCAGCTGCTCGACGTCGAGGACCTGTGCACCGCGATCGAGCTTGCGGGCACCCTCCCCGCCGCGGTGGCGAGCGACACGTTCAACATCGGCGCGGCCGAGTTCACGACGTTGCGCGAAGACTTCCAGGCCGTGTTCGACGCCGCCGGCCATGGTCGCAACATTCGCGGGCTACCGATCGCGCCCGCCCTGTGGGCACTGCGGATCCTCGAGCGGGTGAAGCTGTCTCCGCTCTATCCGTGGATCTACGAGACGGTCACGGAGGACTCGTTTGTCTCGATCGACAAGGCCCGGACGCAGCTCGGCTGGGAGCCGAAGCACTCTAACAAGGCCGCCCTCGTCCGCAACTACGACTGGTACTGCATGAACGCAGACCGGCTGGGGACGGCGGGAGTCACCCACCGCGTGCCGTGGAAGCAGGGTGCGCTGGGGCTCGCAAAGCTCGCGTTTCCACGGCGTTGACGTGCCGGGCTTCCTCGACTAGCGTCCGCGCACTTTCCAAGGAGCTCACTCATGGCCATCGAGCGTACGTTTTCGATCATCAAGCCCGACGCCGTCGCGAAGAACGCGATCGGCGGTGTCACCGCGAAGCTCGAGGCTGCCGGTCTGCGCATCCTCGCGTCCAAGATGGTGCGCCTCACCGAGACCCAGGCGATGGCGTTCTACGCCGTTCACAAGGACCGCCCGTTCTACGGAGATCTGGTGAAGTTCATGACGGAGGGTCCGGTCGTCGTGCAGGTCCTCGAGGGTGAGGGTGCCGTCGCCAAGAACCGCCAGGTGATGGGCGCCACGAACCCGGAGAAGGCCGACGCCGGCACGATCCGCAAGGAGTTCGCCACCAACATCGAGCGCAACGCGGTGCACGGCTCCGATGCGACCGAGACGGCCAAGGAGGAGATCGCGTTCTTCTTCTCGACCGCCGAGCTCGCCTCGCTCGCGCGCTAGCTCACGCTGCGCTCGCTCGCCTCGATCTGGTCTTGGCTCGCTAGTTCACCGGGCCGGCGTTCGAGAACTGCGTCTGGACGACCGCCCAGCCCTCGCCCTCGCGGATCAGGATCGCGAGGACGCGGAACGTCTGCGTCAGATCGGTCGCTGCCCGGCTCTTGTACGTGTAGTCCGCGTTGAAGGCGGCGAAGCCGATCCACGGCGCGGTCGCCTGCGCCGGATCCCAGGTGCTGCCAGCGACCACGCGCGCGCCGCCGACGAGCTTGAGCTCGGAGCGCAGCCGCGCGAACAGCCGCTTGACCGCAGCGCCACTCGAGCGCTCGTTCGGCCCGCTGCCGAAGTTGAACGCATCGTCACGCTCACTGCGGGCGTCGACGAACGCGGTGCGCGATGCGAACGCCACGCGAACGGCCTGGTCGAGATCGCTGCCACCGTCGGCCTTGTTCTGCACGGTGCCGGGCCGCGGCAACGTGCCGAGGATCGCGCGACGCTCTGCGAGAGCATCGGGCACTGGCTCGCCCCAGTGCAATGCAACGGTGGTCCACGCGCCGCCGACGAATGCGCACAGCTGCGTGATCGCGATCCGCCGCGACGAGCTGCCGTCGGACACCTCGAGCTCCTCGGCGACCCACGCGTGGTTCCTGGCCTCGCCGATCGACTGGAACTTCGACGTGACGGTGAAGCCATCCGGTGGTGCGTCCGCGAGATTCCTCGCGAGCATCGCTTCGATCGCCACCCGTCCCTCGGCGACGTCGTCGGCGTTCGTGCCGAAGGCAAACGCGGTGGGTGCCACGTGCTCGACGAGCCCTCGCGCATCGGCCTTCGCGATCGAGTCGCGCTGCGCGGCGAGGAAGCTCCGGATCGGAACGTTCGGTGCGACGTCGGCGACCGAGCCGCTACCCGCCGAGGCGCTACCCGCCGAGCCGCTCTGGCTTGCGATGACCGCACTGCCCTGCCCCGCCGCCGAACCGCTGCTCGTCATGGCGCCCGCCGAACCCTTCGGCGTCGCGGGGGTGGGCGAGCTCGACGAACCGCTCGCGATCTCCGCGACCGGTGCCTTGCTCGCCGTCGACGACACCATCACACCGACACCGGCACCGAGTCCGACCGCGATCCCACCGAGCATGAAGTACACGCGCCGCCGAGACCGGGTCTCCTCCGCCTTCGGCCGCAGCAAGATCAGGGTCGTCGTGGTGCGCGCCGGGGCCGGGGTCCAGCCGGGGGCGGTGGAGCCGGCCGATGGGCCGCGCGGCTGCATCGGATCGATGTGC
>JACCQV010000566.1 GCA_013813945.1 Deltaproteobacteria bacterium
CCGACCGGGGGCGCCGATCAGAAACGCCCCAGCGCCGAGCGCCGCGGCGCGAAATCTAGTTCGTCGTCGGGTTCGTCGCGGGTCGACGCGGGTCGGTGGAGTCCGCCACGTCGATCGTCGCGGTCGCACGCGTGGCCGCCCCGACGGGCTCCGAGCGCTCGCGCTTCACGCGGACAGGAGCAGCGTCCTTGTCGGTCGAGCCGCCGCCACTGCCGCCGGAGCCGCTGTTCCCGTTGCCGTTGCCGTTGGTCCCGCCGGAGCTGCCGTGACCGTTGCCGTTGCCATTGCCATTGCCGTTGGCCTTCGCCGCCTCGGCCTTCGCCTCGGCCCTGGCCTCTGCCTTGGCTTCCTTCTCCATCTTGGCGTCGAGCTTGTCGACGAGCTTCTCGAGCTTCTCGAGCTTGCCGTCGAGCTTGGGGATCCGCTTGGAAGCCTTCTCGCCCTTGTCGGCGAGGCTCTTCTGCGTACTTGCTGCCTCGCGCTCGCGCTCGAGCTCGCGCTCCTCGCGGCGCTTGTCGCGCATGCGGCGCAGGCCGCCGACCATGATCTCGGCGATCAGCGTGTCGTACTCCATGCCGATCGCCTTGGCGATCAGCACGAGGTCGGAGTAGTCGGGGGTCAGACCGGGCAGGGGGTTGACCTCGAGGACGTAGATGCGCCCCTCGGCGTCCATGCGGAGATCGACGCGCGCGACGTCGCGGCAGTCGAGCGCCCAGAAGGTCGCGCGGGCGATCTTCTCCATCGCCTTCTGCTCGGACTCGGTGAGCTTGGCGGGGCACTCGTAGTAGACGTGCTGTTCCCACTCCTGCTTGACGCCGTAGTCGTAGACCGGCCGCGGGTTGTCCTTCTTGAACTTGATCTCCATCGGCGGCAGCACGCGCGGGCGCTTGTCCCCGAGGAGGCCGACCGTGAACTCGCGGCCAGCGATGTACTCCTCGACGAGCGCGGGCTGGCGGTACTTCTCGACGCAGATCTTGACCGCGGCGCGCAGCTCTTCCTCGGTGTCGACCACGTTGGTCGAGTCGATGCCCTTCGACGAGCCCTCGGCGTTGGGCTTCACGATCAGCGGGAACTTCATGTCGTTGGAGAGCCGCTCGCGCGAGGTCTCCATCAGCTGGAACTTCGGCGTCAGGATGTCGTGCTGCATCAGCACCTTCTTCCCGAGTGCCTTGTCGAGCGCGATCGCGAGGGTGGCCGAGTCAGAGCCGGTGTACGGGATGCCAAGGAGCTCGCACAGTGCGGGTACCTGAGCCTCGCGGTTGCGGCCTTCGACGCCTTCCGCGATGTTGAAGATCAGGTCGACGTCGGCTTCCGCGAGCACGCGGGGGAGGTCCGGCGTGGCCTCGAGGTGGACAACGATGTGACCCTGGCGGGCGAGCGCGTTGGCGATCGCGATGATCGTCTCCGGCGGATCCCACTCGGCCTCGTCGTCACCCGCCTGGCTGCGCTTGACGTTGTAGGTGAAGCCCACGCGGATCGGCTGGACGCGGCGAGGGCGACGGCCGCCACCGCTGAGCTGGGCCGCGGTCGCGAGACCGGAGCGCAGTGCCGCCGCATTGAGGATCGCGGCGATCGTGGCGTTGTAGGTCAGGCCGACCTGCGCAGTCGCGGCGAACAGCGACGAGTGCGAGGCGAGCTGCGGCAGCGCGTTGGCCTCGAGCAGGTAGATCCGGCCCTCCTGCGTTACGCGGTAGTCGAGCCGCGCCATGTCGCGCAGGCCGAGCGCGCGGACGACTTCCATCGAGATCGTACGCAGCCGCGCCGCGACATCGCGCGGGATGTTTGCCGGGCAGCGGTACTGGACCTTGCCGGGCTCGACGTTCTTGAGCCGGTAGTCGTAGATGTTGAACTGGCGCTCGCCACCGGAGGAGGTGTTGCCGCTCTGCTCGAACAGCATCTCGACCGGGGTGAGCAGGCCGTCGTCGTGGCCGACACCCTCGATGAACCCGAGCGAGATATCCGCGCCCTCGATGTACTCCTCGACGAGCACGCCGTCGGGATACGCGCGCAGCGCACTCTTGAGCGCGCTCGGGAGATCCTTGGGTTCGCGAATGACCGAGGAGCCGAGTGCCCCATTGTAGATGCCCTTGGACGAGCCCTCGTGGTTCGGCTTGACGATCACCGGGAACGCGAGCCCGAGCCCCCGCTCGGTGACGTGCTCGAAGTTGCGGACGGTCACGAGCATGCCGCGCGCGGTGTCGATCCCGGCGCGCCCGACCATCAGCTTCGTCACCCATTTGTCGAGGGTGACGGCGTTCGTGTAGGCGTCCGAGCCCGTGTACGGGATGCCGAGCTCCTCGAACAGGCCCGGGTAGAACGCCTCGCGCATCCGCCCGGACTGGCCCTCGGCCGTGTTGAAGATGATGTCTGGATCGATCGCCTCGAGGCGCTCGAGGAGGTTGGCCGCTGGACCGGAGACCTCGACCTTTTCGACCTCGTGGCCGGCGGCCTCGATCGCAGCCGCGATCGCGCTCACCGTCTCAGCGCTGTCGTACTCGGCCTCTTTTTCGGTCTCCCGGACATCGGTCAACCGAAGATTGTGCGTGAACGCGACCTTCATGGAGTGAACACCACATAGCAAAGCGGTGTGACACAGGAACAGTCAAGTGAAAGCGTTGGGTTGCTGGGCACACCGATCCGGGTCTTCATACGTCATAACTAGGAATGCGGACCATCCCGCTTCTCCTCATCATCCTCGTCGCTGCCTGCGGCGGCAGCTCGAAGACGTCGACGCTGCCGAACCCCGCACCCGCGATCACACCAGCAGACGATCTCGCCGCCGCAAAAATTCATGCGCCGCGTGTCGATCCCTCCTCCGGAGGTTTGACTGCGCGAGATCCGCGCGTCGTGGACCTCGACATCATCCGTATTCGCGCGAGCGGTGGCGGCGTGGGTGGCGAGCCAGAGCTCACGTCGGTCGCGTCGGCCGATCTCTTCCGTCAGGCGAACGAGGCGGCAAAGGCGGGAACCACGAAGGATGCGATCGCGCGCTATCGCCAGCTGATCGCCGAGTTCCCCGAGTCGATCTATGCGCCGGTCTCGCTGTTCAACATCGCCGCGGTCTATGACGGGCAGGGCGACCTGAGCTCCACGATCACCACGCTGCGCGAGCTCGTCGCGACCTATCCCACCGCGCGCGAGTCGATCGATGGCCATCTCTACATCGCCGCGCTCCAGGCCGACCACAAGCAGTGGCCCGAGGCCGTGACGACACTCGACGCCGCACTCGCGCGCGCCAATCTGACGTACGCGGACCGGATCGAGGCGCAGGCGCGCAAGGGCTACGTCCAGCTCGAGCAGGGCCAGCTCGATGCGGCCGACGCGACGCTCGCCGGTGCGATCGCGGACTGGCGCAAGGCGCCTCGCATCGAGGATCCCTATTACATCGCGATGGCCCACTACTACCGCGGCGAGCTGATGCATCGCCGGTTCGCGGCCGCCCCGATCCGCAGCGGCGATGACGAGATGGTCGCCGACCTCGAGGCCAAGCGCGTGCTCGCGACCAAGGCCTACGACCGGTGGAAGGAGAGCCTCGGGTTCAAGCACGCGTACTGGGCGACCGCATCGGGCTATCAGATGTCGCAGATCTTCGTCGAGCTCTGGGAGGCGCACGTCAATGCCCCGTATCCGAAGCGGATCGAGCTCGCGACCCGGCCCACGTATGTCGCCGAGGTCCACGAGCGCGTGCGGGAGCACCTCGAGAAAGCGCTCGAGGGCCACCGGATGAACGTCGAGCTCGCCAAGGCGTTCGGCGTCGACACGTCATGGAGCAAGGGCTCGGAGCAGCGCGCGGTTCAGATCATGGATCTGATCGCCAAGGAGTCAAAGGGCAGCTACGTCACGCCGGCACCCTAAGTCCATCGGTCAGGGGGGCGCGCGACGTTCGCAGACGTACGCCAACGTGCCCGACGTGCGCGCTTGAATGTCGTACACACACGGGAAGTCGTTCCATCGGCCGGCCATGTTCGCGTCCAGCACGAGACAGGTCTCCGCCGGGTAGGTTCCGGTGCCCGGATCATTGTCGCGCCCGCTATCGGGCTTGCCCGTGCCCCAATGCGTAAACGTCATCGGCTCGCCGCTGGACCAGGCCCACGCGCCTTCCTGGATGCTGCCGCCAATGAAGTACAGACCGCCCGCGCCGACGACGCTGCTGATCAGGTTGTTCTCCGCGACGGTGCTGATCGTCGCGAGGTCGCCACCGGCGGTGCGGCACGCCACGCGGGCGGCGGGCCAGTCGAGCGCTTGCATCCGGTAGACCTCGTAACACTGACCGGTGCTCGCGTCGCGAACCTGCTGATCGCCGAGCCCGCACGGCGGTACGTACGCGTCGATGGCCGCATCGACGGGAATCGTGTTCCCACCTCCACACGCGCCGATCGCGATCACTAGCGATAGTGAGCTCTTGGTCATGGTCCGCACCCTCCGCGTTCGGTGTAAAAGGCACCTAGTGTAGCACTCGGTCGCGATGCGCGGCGCCGACTGCGATCACTGTTGCAGGCACAGGACGAGAACGGTGAGGTTGCGCATCGCGACGCGCCATCCTTGTCGAGAGTGCGCAGCTGCGGCTTGCTCGACGTCAGCATTGCAAGCGTCGACGCCGAGGCGGCCGCTCGCTAACCTCGGCGACGAGGAATGGGGTATCACTCGCGCGTGCGACGGTTGGCTCGGTCGACCGGTCCAGATCGCACCACGTGAAGGAGCACCCATGACTCGCTCGAATCCCGCCCGCGCCGCGCGCCTCGCCGTCCTCGTCGTTGGTCTCCTCGCCGTCGCTGCGTGCGGCAAGAAGGACAAGGACGGGGCCGGGAAGGCCGGAACCTCCGAGAGGGACGACGGCATCGGCGCAAAGTCCGGCGGCGTGCCGACCTCGCGCGAGGGGCAGATGTACCTGCTCGGGCAGAAGCTGTCGCAAGCCGCGATGGTCAACGGTCGCGCCGAAGCGGGCGTCGTCGCGCGGACGTTCAAGGCCGCGACCACGGTCGCCGACATCACCCTGAAGACACCCCTCGAGCCACTGCCGACTCCGACCGGTAACGGCGCCGAGGATGGTGCCGCGGGCATGGGCTATCTATTGAAGGGGCCGGGCAAGGCGCTCGGCGAGAAGATCAAGACAGACTTCGGTGACAGCGCGGCCGCGACCTACGAGCTCGCCGTCAAGATCAACATGTTGCCGTCGCTGTACATCGACGATCCCAAGGACACGATGGGCGACACGATGGCCGAGGTGTTCGGCCGCCTCGCGACGCGCGCCAAGCTCCCGGAGACCTCGATGGGCCCGCTGATCGCGAAGCTCAAGGCGCGCGCGCCGATGGCCGAGGTCACGGACATGGCGCTCGACCTCAACAAGTCGCTCCCGATCACGATCGCCGAGCTCTACGAGAAGGACGACAAGAAGTAGATCGGCCTCCTCAAAATCGACTTTCCACGTTGACGCTTTGAACCGTGTAATCTATACGTCTCCCCTCTATCGGGAAGATGAGCGATCCTGCTGGCGTAGCTCAGTTGGTAGAGCACCTGATTTGTAATCAGGCGGTCGCGGGTTCGAGTCCCATCGCCAGCTCTGACAACTAGCCTCGTTTCTCTCCGGACGGATGCCCGAGTGGCCAAAGGGAGCAGACTGTAAATCTGCCGGCGTCAGCCTTCGAAGGTTCAAATCCTTCTCCGTCCACACTGCGGGTGTAGCTCAGTTGGTAGAGCTCCAGCCTTCCAAGCTGGTTGTCGAGGGTTCGAGTCCCTTCGCCCGCTCTTTCTGGTACAAGAAGCGCTCGTTTTACCGAATCCGCCCTCTTAGCACAGTGGCAGTGCACCTCCTTGGTAAGGAGGGGGTCGACAGTTCAATTCTGTCAGAGGGTTCCACCCCCAAACCAAACAACCGGAATCCGAAAGAGCCATGTCGAAGGAAAAATTCGTCCGCAACAAGCCCCACGTCAACATCGGCACGATCGGTCACGTCGATCACGGCAAGACCACGTTGACCGCTGCGATCACGAAGGTTCAGTCGGTCAAGGGCTTCGCGAAGTTCACGG
>JACCQV010000606.1 GCA_013813945.1 Deltaproteobacteria bacterium
ATCTGTTCCACGGCCGTTTCACACAAATCACGTAAGTCGGGAGCGTCCCCTGTTCCCCTGTTCCGATGCGACTGGCCGGGGGGGCGGGCCGTCCGGACTGGAGGCATGGGGATCCTGAAGGCGCTTACCGGCTGGTTCCGCAAGGGCCCGGCCCGCCCATCAGAAGCGGAGCAGCGGCTCGTTTACCGCTGCGCCGGTGACGTCGAGCAGGCGGAGCGGCTGATCAACCTCGAGCTGTCACGGCGGCCGCAGATCTCCCGGGCGACCGCCTGTGATGCCGCGATGGACCGCTGGAATCGCGACCGCTAGTACATCAGCAGGAGCGTGAAGCTGGTCGCGAGCAGCAGTGAACCGACCACGGCTGCGGCGAAAATCAGCTTCAGGATTCCGCGGAGGCGAGCGAGCCCTTGCATCAGGTGCTCCACGTCGTCGCCCTCGGTGTGGATCACCGCCGCGAACGCGCCGGTCGCCTGCACCAGCAACACGGCGACCCAGACGCCGACGAGCGCCAGCAGGCACCACAGCCCGAGGTCGAAGTACCCGACCGCCACCGATGGGACGGCCCCCCGACCGAGGCCGAAGTACTCGACGATCTGGTAGGCGAGCATGATGAGGCTCGCGATGGCGACGGCCATCCCGGATTGCCGCATGCCGGTGACCAGGCCCTTGAACGTCTCGTTCTGCTGCGCGGTGAACTCGTAGCTCATGCCCCCGCATACCAGATTTTCGACTTGAGCACTGGTCCCACTCCACCTACCCTCCGTTGTCATGCATGGGAGCGAATGGCTCGTTGACGGGCAGGGGTGCGTGCCCGCGAAGCTGAGCGATCGCGCCAGCGTCATCGCGTTCATGGATCGCATCGTCATCGTCATGGCGCTCAACGTGGTCTCGACCGTGATCCACGACTTCCCGGACCCCGGCGGGATCACCGCGCTCTACCTGCTCTCCGAGTCGCACCTGACGATCCACACGTTCCCCGAGACCGGAATCGTCACCCTGAATGTGTACTGCTGCACCCCGCGCACGCCTGCACCGTGGCGCGAGTTGCTCGGCGAGTTGCTCGGCGCCCAGAAGGTGACTGTCACCGAACATCCGCGCGGCGTGGCGCTGTGAGCACCGATCGGTGACCGACTCCGTACCCGCGCCGCTCAGAGCGGGCGCGTTGTACATCAACGTGTTCATCGTCGCGACGTGCGGCCTGGTCTACGAGCTGCTCGCCGGGACACTCGGCAGCTACCTGCTCGGCGATTCGGTCACCCAGTTCTCGCTGGTGATCGGGCTGTATCTGTCGGCGATGGGCGTCGGCGCATGGCTGTCACGTCATCTCGAGAAGAGCCTCGCGAAGCGCTTCCTCGAGATCGAGCTCGCGGTCGCGGTGGTCGGTGGCCTCTCGGCACCCGTGCTGTTCATGGCGTTCGGCTCGACCGGGAACTTCCAGTTCATCCTGCTCGCGTTCGTGTTCGCGATCGGCGTGCTCGTCGGCCTCGAGATTCCGCTGCTCATGCGACTGCTCGAGGGGCAGCTCGCATTCAAGGACGTGGTCTCGCGCGTGCTGACGTTCGATTACGTCGGCGCACTCGCAGCCGCGCTGATGTTCCCGCTCGTCTTCGTCCCCAAGCTCGGCCTCGTGCGCACGTCGCTCCTCATGGGAGTCCTCAACGCCGCCATCGCGCTGTGGGGAACGTGGTTGCTCAGCGAACGGCTCGGCAAGTCAAAGCTGGGCGTGCGCGTCCGCGCGGGGATCGTGATCGCCGGCATGCTCGTAGCGCTCGCGTTCGCAGATCGCTTCACGACGCGCGCGGAGCACTCGATGTATCCGGACCCGATCGTCTACACCGAGACGTCGCACTACCAGCGCCTGCTCGTGACGCAGAGCCGGGCCGGCTTCAACCTGTTCCTCAATGGGAATCTTCAATTCGCCTCGCACGACGAGTACCGCTATCACGAGGCGCTGGTCCACCCGGCGATGATGGCTGCCGAGTCGCCGAAGCGAGTGCTGATCCTCGGCGGTGGCGACGGGCTCGCGCTGCGCGAAGTCCTCGCGCACCCCACGGTCGAGCACGTCACGCTCGTCGATCTCGATCCGGCGATGACCCGCCTCGGCAAGAACTTCCCGCCGCTCGCGGAGCTGTCGCGCCACTCGCTCGACGATCGCCGGGTCACGGTCGTCAACGCAGACGCGATGATGTGGATCCAGGACAACACCGAGCTCTGGGATGTCATGATCATCGACTTCCCGGATCCCAACACCTACGGACTCGCGAAGCTGTACACGACACTGTTCTACTCCCGTGCAAACGCGCGACTCGCGCCGGGTGGTGCGATCGGGATCCAGGCCACCTCGCCGCTGCTCGCGCGTCAGTCGTACTGGTGCGTCGTCGAGACGATGCGAGCGTCCGGACTGAGCGTCCACGGCTACCAGGTTCCTGTTCCGTCGTTCGGCGTCTGGGGGTTCGCGGTCGCGAAGAAGACTGCATTCGAGCCGCCGCGGAAAGCTCCCAACGTCGCGCTGCGCTTCCTCAACGACGGGGCGATGTCCGCGATGTTCGATATGCCCGCCGATATGACGCCGGTGCCCGTCGAGATCAATCGCCTCGATGACCCGGTCATCGTCCGGTATTACGAAAAGGACTGGAAGCGCTGGCAGCGCTAGCCAGTCACGCGAATCCCATCGCCGCCAGGACTCGTTCGAATTCACGGGGCGGAACACTTCCGCCGGTCGCTCGCGAATGACCGTTCGCGAACTCGCCCTCGACATCTCCTAGCCCCAGACCGCGCAGGTACGCCAGCAGATCGGTCTGCGACGCGCTGCGCATCGCGAAGTTCACGCGGCCGGGAAGGTAGCCGTCGTTCGCGACGAGCACGATCTTCGGGGCGAGCCGGGTCGCCCACCGCGTGGCGATCAACGGATGAATCTGCGCGCCCGACGAGAACCGGATCAAGGCAACGTTCTTCGCGATCTTCGGAGGCAGCCGCGCCACGCGATCAACCTCGGCGTTGACCTCGGCGCGGCACGCTTCGAGCTCGGCCACGGCGCACTGGAGGTCCGCCTTGGTCGGGCGCGCGATGTCCTGGGGGCCCTCCGCGGCGAGCAGCACGCGCAGCGCGAGCTCCGGCTGATAGCTCGCCGAGCGTCGCGCCGCATTGATGAGCGAGACCGCCTTGGCGACGTGCGTCTTTCGCACCCCCGGCGTCAGGGGAGCGAGCTCGTCGCTGAACGGGTGGTCTGCGCCGAGGTCGCCCACCGTCGCGAGCAACGCGAGCCACGCGAGGTCATCGACGTTTGCGATCGATTGCAGCAGCAAGAACGTCAGCAACCCCGTCGGTGCCACGGGCTCGGATTCCGCGGAGCTGACGTAGATCGCAGCGTCGGGAGTCTCGCGAGCATCGTGATGATCGATGACGATTGTCGGCAAACCCTCGACGATCGGGCCGGCGCGACTTCCCATGTCGAGGACGACGAGCCCGTCTGCGCCGATCTCGCACAGCCGCGCTTGCATCGTCGGCGTGTGGACGTGCTCTCCCTTACCTGGCAGCGCGCTGATCGGAACGGCTCCCAAGCGCTCGAGCGCACGGATCATCAGCGCACCGGAGCCGAGGCCATCGGCATCCTTGTCGGGTGCGACGATCACGCGTCCTCCCTGACTGGCGAGGACGACGAGCAGGCGACGCGCGGCCTGGAGATTCTCTGCTGGAGCAGGCCAGCTCGACGGGCGCGTTGTCATGGATGACCTACGCTTGGAACTATGGCTCGCGTCGGTTTGTGCTGCACGTTCCTCGAAGCTCCCATCAAGTTCCGTACGACCACGGCGCGCTACGTCACGACGCTCGCGCCCAAGCTGCGTCCGGGGTTCCTCAACGAGCTCGCAGTGCACAACGTGCGCGCGCTCGACGATGCGATCGCGTGGTGTGCCGCTCACGGAGTCGGCGCATTTCGCGTCAACAGCGGCCTGCTGCCGCTCTACACCCATCCCGATCGCGGCTGGACGCTCGCAGGTCCTGGAGGTCGGGGCGTCGCGGCGCTCCTGCGCGCGGCCGGCGCGCGTGCGAGGACGTCCGATGTTCGCCTGAGCTTCCACCCCGATCAGTTCGTGGTGCCCGGCTCGCTGCGATCCGAAGTGGTCGACGCCTCGCTGCGCGAGCTCGAATACATGGGCGAGGTCGCTGACCTGATCGGAGCCGAACAGATCACGATCCACGGCGGGGGTGCGCAGCCCGGCAAGCTGGAGAGCCTCGCGCGCCTCGCCGAGGGCGTGAACCGGCTGTCCGCACGAGCCCGGTGTCGGCTCGTTCTCGAGAACGACGATCGGGTCTACACGGTGGAGGATCTGCTTCCCCTGTCCGAACAGCTCGAGCTGCCGCTGATCTACGACGTTCATCACCACCGCTGTAACCCGGACCGGCTCTCCGTCGATCGGGCCACCGAGCTCGCCGCCGAGACCTGGCGCGGGCGCGAGCCCTGGGTCCATCTCTCGAGTCCAGCGCAGGGCTGGAAGGGGAGTGATCCGCGGCCGCACGCGGACTACATCGATCCGAAGGACGTCCCGCGATCATGGCTCGATCGCAATCTCACGATCGATGTCGAGGCCAAGGCGAAGGAGCTCGCGGTGCTTCGCCTGCAGCGCTGGATCAAGCGAACGACGGTCGCACACGCCGCTTGACGCTTTCCGTGACTACGCTCGCGGCACGCTGGGAGCTTGATGTGACCGCGGGCTGGCGCCAGCTGCTCGGCATGAGCGGGGTGACGAAGCCATGTGGTTTCCACGTGCGTCGGGTGCCGGCATCCACGGCAGTGCCGGCATCGCGTTCCACCTCACGCCGGGGATCGCGGTCCAGGCACGTGTCGATCTGCGCCGCTACTTCTTCGAGATGAACCCGGAGCCCGGTGATCCGTGGATCGCTGGCGGCGCGACCGATCAGTACCTCGGCGGTGCGATCGGTCTCGCGATCTCGCCGATGTGAGGTACAGAACCACGTGGCTGTGAGCTATGTGCTGGGTGCCCTCGTCTCCGCCGCTCGCACGGCGGTGATGGCGCTGGGAGGACGGCTGACCGAACGCTGGCGCGCGCGGTACCAGCTCTCGACGAGACCGCTGCTCAGCACCGACTCCGCGGAGGGAGACCACGTGCGCGTCACCGGCGTCGTGCGCGTGCTTGACGACACCCTGATCGCGCCGCTATCGGGGCGGACGTGCGTCGCGTATCGCGCGCGTGCGACCGTTCATACCGTCCGCCCCGGTACCTACGTGCTGCTGCCGAAGCCGGACTCCTTCGTGCTCGTGCCGTTCTTGATCGAGGGGACCGACCACGTCGTGTTGATCGACGGCGATCGCGCCGTGTTCGACCTGCCATTGACCAAGCTGACTGGCTCGGAGCGGCAGCAACGCTTCATGACGCTGCACGGCTACACGTCCCAGCTTGGCGTCGGCGCTTCGTTCCGGGAGGTCGTCGTCGAGCCCGGGATGGTGGTGACCGTGGCGGGCGTCCTGATGCGCGATGTCGCGCTGGCCCCGACGGTGGACGAGTCCACGTTTCGTGCCGGGCCTCCGCCGACGCTCCGGCTGTCGGGAAACCGCGAGCATCCGCTCGCGATCGGCCTCGCGCCGCGGTGAGGATCGCGGCGGATCAGATCACGGGGTGCCCGTCACCCACTCGAGCGGGCCATCGGGAATGCCGCGCTTCTTGTCCACCGGAGCGAGCAGCTTGCGACCATCGACGTCGACGGCGAGCACTCGCCGCCCGTTGACGATTCCGAGCTCCTTGTCCGCGGCAGGCTCTCGAGGTTCGCCGCCGCGCCTCGCCTGGATCGCGCCCGCCGACAGATCGAGCCACAGCTCGTCGGGCTTGTCGCCGGCCCAGCCACCCGTCGAGTACGACATGATCGGGCCACGACATCCGCGCGCCGACAGCGACGTGCGCACGGTGGGCCACGACAGCTTGCCGTCACCGTCGGTGTCCTTGCGGATCGCATAGACCACTGCCCACAGGCCGAGCGGCTCGACCTCGACGCGCCACAGCTTGGCGCCGGGGACGGTGACCACTTTCTCCGCCCCGGTCGCGAGCTCGCGCACGATCAGCGTCTGATCATCGCGGAAGTACACCATGCGCTCCCCCGCATTCGCGACGCTCGCGGCGCGGTGGGGACCGAGGGGAACACCATCGTCGCGGACGTCCGCTCCGGCGAGCTCGTGCCAGCTGCCGCTGCGCGCGTCGAAGATCGCGAGCTTTCCCTGCCGGAGTGCCACCAGCCAGCGGTCGCGTTGATAGCCGACGACCAGATCGATCGGCTCACCTGCACCGGAGTGACGGACAACGAACGGCGTCAGCGTGTCACCCCAGACATCACCGTGCATGCCAACGCCGATCTCGACCTTCCCGTCACCGTCGGTGTCGGTGCGCGCCTGGCAGATGGCGATCCAGCTGCCGTTGCGCGCGACCGCCTCGACGACGACTGGATGACTCGTACCGACCGTGACGCCGGTCGGTGCAGGAGTCGCCGGTGCGGACGACACACCGGCGACGGGGCGCTCGACGACGTTGGAGATCGGGGCCGCGGGCTGTGGGCGTCCGGCGGGGGGCGGTGACCTCGGTGGAGGCGACGAGCCACACGCGGCGATCACGATCATACTCCAGGCAGCTGGCTTCACAGATCCAGGATGCGCGAAGACCTCGGAGGTTGCGAGAGCCACGGCATCTGGAGGTTCTAGTCAGCTTGGGATCCAAACTGGGATACAAGCCAGGAATGCGCTCGCCCGCCAGAATCGTGATGCTCGCTGTGGTGCTCGTGTTCGTCGGGTGCAAGCGCAAGGCACCGCCGAGACCCACCCCGCCGACGCTCGAGGAGGCCGAAGCATTCGGGAAGCAGTATGCGAGCGCCAAGGTGCCGTGTGATGTGTCGAAGCTCGACAAGCTGGTCGATCTCGACCTGATCCTCGCGCGTGCCGTGGAGGGCACGACGATGTCGTCCGACTTCGTCCGCGGCGTACGTCGCGGAATGAAGCCTGACGACATCCTCTGTGCGGACGTCTTCGGGCCCGGGTCCTCGGCGGTCTACCTGCGAACACAGACGATCGATGGCACGCTGCGGCCGTTGATCCGCCTGGTGGGCGACGAGGGCTACACCTACGAGCGGCTCGAGCTCGATCGACGCGCCGACAAGATCGTGGTCGCCGATATCTACAACTTCGCCAACGGTGCTCAACACAGCGGGGTGTTCGGCAACATGCTGAAGGCGTTGGCCGATCAGGGCGGGGCGACGGAGCTCACCCAGATCACCAGGCTCCGTCTCGACGGCAAGCTCACCGAGGCTCTCGCTCTGTTCCAGACGCTGCCAGCCAAGCTCCGTGCGACGAAGGAGATGATGCTGCTCGAGGTTCAGCTCGCGCTGACCCTCGACAACACGATCGCGATGCCCGTGTTCGAGCGCTTCGTGAAGGCGTTCCCGGACGATCCTTCGCTGCTGATCAACAACATCGATCGACTCGGTCTTGCCAAGGAGTACGAGCAACAGCTCGCCGCGATCGACAAGCTCGATCGCGCGGTCGGCGGAGATCCGTACCTCGAACTGGCTCGTGCAGATGCCTATGAGGCGCTCGGGAGGAGTGACAAGGCGTTCGCCGCCGTCACGCGTGCCGCCACGACCGAGCCGCTGCTGGTCCAGGCGCAGTGGCTCCTGCTCTCGTTGCAGATCAAGCTCGGTCAGTTCCGCGAGGCCGTGGTCACCACCGCTCACTTGAAGGACAAGCTGGCCGCCGACATCACGCGCGAAACCCTCGGTGGCGACGATCGATTCAAGGCACTGGTCGACACGCCCGAGTTCATCGCCTGGGAATCAGCGAAGTAGAGCTCACCCACGCGTTCGCAGCAGATCGCGAATTTCGGTCAGCAGCTTGACCTCGTCGCTGATCACCGGCGGCGGCGGTGCCTCGGCCGCCCGCCGATCCAGAAACTTGATCACCTTCGACACGAGCAGGAACAGCACGAACGCGACGATCAAGAAGTTCAGGAGCGCAGCAAGCAGCGCGCCGAGATGGAACTTCCAGACCATCCAGGTCCTCCAGTCCCCGCCGGGCAGGATCTCCCCGACGACCGGCATGATCAGGCCGGTGACGATCGCGGTCACCACTGCGGTGAACGCCGTGCCGAGCACGACCGCGACTGCGAGATCAAGGACGTTGCCCTTGAAGGCGAATTTCTTGAAGTCATTCCACATTCGAGGGGGATACCAGACGCACGCACGATCGAGGCGTTGCCACATGCACCTGTTTCGCGTTCGTCGTACGTTCGCGCTCGAATGAGCGCACTCCACCGGCACGCCTTCCTGCTCGCCCTGTTCCTGATCGCCTGCAAGGGCAAGCCGTCGGAGCCGGCGCCAGCCTCCGGCTCCGCCGCCGTCACAACGCCCGGCTCCGCGGCGACGCCCGGCTCTGCGGCGACGCCCGGCTCCGCCGCGGCTCCTGGCTCTGCGGCGGCACCCGGCTCTGCGGCCGACGCAGTCGCGACCGCACCAGCCTCCGCCGGCAAGGCCTTCGACGGCCCGACGTTCACCGTCTCGTCGACGCTGTCCGGCCCCGAAACCAAGCTGAAGGAGATCGACACCGACGCCGGCAAGACGACGATGACGATGTACATCTTCACGGACCCCGCGGATGGGAACACCGCACAGATGGTCGAGACCAATCCCATCCCGGTCGTAATGAAGAACCGGGACAAGGCTCTCGAGGCCGCGATGGTCGGCATCACCGGGAATATCAAGGCGACGATTGACGACAAGAAGACGGTGACCGTCGGCAAGAGCTCGATGCTCGACTTCACCTCACACTTCGCAGACGGCGACGGCGAGTACTTCCTCGTGGGGCGCATCGCCGTCGAAGACAGCACGCTGTACCAGGTCGTCGCGATGGGGACCGGCACCAAGCCGTCAGCGTCGGCGAAGCTCTTCGTCGACAGCTTTCGCCTGAAGTAGCTGGCGTCCAGGTGCGCGAGTGCGGCGAGACGGGTCCTCGTGCACTCCGCTCTGCGCACCACTCGCGCGATCTTCGGCGACGCGCGGTAGGTACACATCTGCGCGATCTCCGAGCTGATCACCAAACCGTACGCGGTCGTGTCCGGAGCACACGCACCAGCAACGCCCCCGGAATCAGCACGTTTCGCATATCACGCCAATTTTCGGTCACTCGATCACGGTCTCGCGTAAGCTCGTGGC
>JACCQV010000610.1 GCA_013813945.1 Deltaproteobacteria bacterium
ACCGATCAGGAACGCTGCGCCGCGGTCGAGGAACGCGCGTTGCTCCGAGGTCCATTCGCCGAGGAGCATTGCCTCGAACGAAGCGATCGTGCCGACCATCGAGCTCGGGCACTCATCCGTCAGGTACGCGTCGCCGTCGCAGTTGAAGCCACCGTCGGCCATCTGATAGCGCAGGAACCACGGCTTCGCCCATGGCAGCTCGCGGTCGACGTCGACGCCGCACGCGGCGAGCACCTGATACATGCTGCCGAGCGCGCAGTGACACGAGCTGCCGCGATAGACGTCGACACCCGGCGGCGTGTCCGATGGCTCGATCGGGAAGATCTTGATCGGCAGCGCGTTGAGGCCGTCGATCATCGCGCGCTGCACCGGCACAGGAATTCGCTGCGCTTCGCCGAGCTCCCACAGGAGCATCATGTGCCACCACGGCGAGTGCCACTTGGGCCAGTACGTATCCTCGGCGAGGCTGCGCAGGGCTGCGTCCGACTCGAGGTAGTGCAGAGAATCGGCGATGCCGTCCTTGATCGCGGGCGTCATTCGTCACAGACCAGCAGACGACCGATGCGCGACGAGTCGGTCGCGTCGGGCACGTCCAGGAACACGCCCGCGAAGAACGAGAGCTGCACACTGAACGGCCCCGGTGCAGGACGCTCGCCGAAGACGACCCACTGGAGACCTGTCTCCGAGTACGACGCGGTCAAGACGCCTTGCTCGTCGTGCAGCTTCCACCACCGCATCTGCGTCGGGCGGTACGGAATCTGGCTGTACGTGATCGAGCCGTTCGCGGTGCGGTACGCCAGCTGCTCACTGGTCATCTGGATCGAATCATCGTTCCCCACGGTGATCGCCGTGTACGCGCCGGACGTTCGCATGACCTCCGGAACCTCGACGATCAGTCCGCCGCGCGGGAACTCGAACATCGCCCTGGTCGAGCAGCCCCCAGCGCCGCTGATCCGCGGAATGATCTCGAGCTCGCCGCCGGCCTGGATCAGGGTTGTTCCCGAGTTCGCGAACGAGTTGCCCCACGGCTCACACAGCGCGCCTTCTCCCTCGAACGGCTCGTCGATCACGATATCGCGGGTCACGCAGATCGAAGTCTCGCGATCGAGCCCGAGTACCAGATCGCAACCTCCCAGCCATGTCAGCAGACCGAGAAGACAAGGTGCCCGCATCACGCGACTCGGGCTCCGGTGATCCGGCGTGCGAGAACCGCGGTGCCGATCGCGGCGGCGAGTGCCGCCAGCATCGCGATCAGGAACACGACGCGCGCGCCGGGGAATAGCGTCAGGACACTGTCGATCCGCTGGCCCATCACGAGGCGGCCGGCGAACCCGGTGAGAGGGAGGGACTGCACGGCGTAGGTCGTTCCATCGAGCGTGATCGTACTTTGCCCGATGGCGGGCGCGGCCTTGACCACCTCGGGCGGAACATCGCCCACGGAGGTGCCATCTGCGGCGACGATCGAGAGCATCGTGTCGTCGAGTCGGATCTGATCGAGCAGCCGGCCCGCATCGAGGATCTGGAGGAAGTGGCTGCGCGTCTCACCGAGGGCGAGGGTTCGAGTAAACAGCATCGCGAGGCCGGTGCGCTGCGCGTTGCCCAGGATGCCGGTTGCGACGAGGTGCGGCTCGTCGTAGCGCAGCAAGGTCATCGTGTTGCCAGCGCCGGCATCGAATGCTTGCTTGATCCACGGCAACTTCGACAGGTCCGTCTTCCATGTCCCCGGTGCCGCGCTGGAGTACAGCAGGCGCGCCTTGTAATCGGCCAGGGCGAGGATCGATGTCTGCTCGCCGCCGAAGACACGCGCGAGCCTCCAGTCCGCCGACACCAGCTGGTCGTGCAACGCCTCGAGCGCTTGGGCATCGTCCTCCGGAGCGCCGAGGCCGAAGTCCGCCTCGTCGTGGTGCGTGGCCACATCGCGCATGATCGGGAACAGGTAGACCAGGTTCGAGATCGCAAGAAACTGTGCGGAGACGAGCTCGACGGCGCGATCGGACTGCGTCGCCGTCGCGGTGAACGACTGGCCGATCTGAGCCGAGACTCGATCACGAACGATCCAGTCAGCGCCGAGGCCTAGGGCGAGGAGGACCGCGAGCGCGGTCGCGACGCTCGCCGTGCGCCGCCACGGCCGCGCGCGATCGCGACCGAGCTCGACGAGCATGTGCTCCATCGTCGGGTAGCGATCGCCGGGCTTGACCGACAGGCCACGCATGATGATCTCGTGCAGTCCGCGCGAGATCCGCGCACCCGGAGGTGGCGGACGGAGGCGACCCTCGCAGACGTTGTCGCTGAGCTCGGCGAACGTCTTGCCCTCGAACGGGCGCTGGCCATAGAGGGCTTCGTAGAGCGCGACGGCGAAGTTGAACTGATCGGTGCGCGCATCGACATTGCCGCCGGTGAACTGTTCAGGAGCCATGTACGCCGGCGTCCCGAGGACCGACCCAGACGTCGTGAGGTTGACGTCGCTCATCATCGTCGTCAGCGGCGAACGGCCGCCGCCCTCGGTCACTCGCGACGCCGCGAGCCCGAAATCGGTCACCCGCACCCTGCCGTCGTGGCCGACGAGGACGTTGTCGGGTTTGAAGTCGCGGTGGACGATGCCGGCCGCGTGCGCCGCAGCCAGACCGCGGCCCGCCGAGACGTACGCCTCGACGATCTGCCGGACGGTGCGGCTGGCGCGCTGCCAGGTGCGCAGGCTCTCGCCCGCGACCATCTCCATCGCGATGTACGTCACACCGTCGGCGGTCCCGACGTCGTACACGGCGACCACGTTGGGATGATTGACCTGCGCCATCGATCGCGCCTCGCGGACGAGGCGATCGGTCAGTTCCTCGTTGGGGCGATGGAGTTGCTTCAGCGCGACGTCGCGGCCGAGCTCGCGATCCGTTGCGCGATACACGACGCCCATCGCACCGGCACCGAGACGCTCGAAGAGCGTATACCGACCGAGGCTCGTGCCCATCGCGACGTACGACGGACGGATGCGGACGGGAGCCGTCGCCGACGCGTGCTCCGGCGGGACCGTCTCGAGAAGTGCGCCTGCCTGGCTGCCCAGGGTCTCCATCGTCGACGGACGGACGGGTTGCTTCGCGGTGTCGTTCAAGGTGTCGAGCGCGGCGTCGCGCGTGGCATCGCGCGCGAGTGCGCCCAGGAGATCGCGACAGTCACCACAGCCATCGAGGTGCTGAATCGCTGCGGCCTTTCTCTCTACTGATAGCGCGTCGGCCATCAGATCCTGCACGACGTTCGCGTCGAGGCACTCCATCGACCTGTCTGCATTGTGCCACGATCCCGAAATGTCGCGAGGCGCTCGAAACAGCTGTCTGCCGAGGACCGCGCGGTCCGCTACCTCGGGGAGAGCTAGCGGTACGTCGTGACGCTCGGCCGGTACTTCTCGCCATACTTGTTGAGGTGCTCGGGCTCGGCCCCGCGCGACAGCGCAAGGTTGATCGTCGTGTCGGCACCGGTCGTGACCGTGACCTTCGCACTGACCGGCCGGGTTGCACGGCGCGTGTACGCGAACACGGTCCACGTGCCAGGTGGGACGCCGTCGAGCGTGAACGTCCCGTCGGGACGCGTGCGCGTGTGGCGGCGGTTCGGCAGGACCAGGATCGTCGCGGCCATCTCCGGGTGGATGTTGCAGTAGACGTCGATCACGCCCGGAGTCGGGAACTCCTTCTGCTTCGTCTCGCCCTTCTTGAACGAGCCGAGATCGAACTTGCGAGCCGTCGATTGCGAGAACACGTTGTGAAGAAATGGATCACCGTTGGGGAAGGCGACCTTGTCGCCCACCGTGATCGCGAGGAGGTCCGGCACGAACCGCCGGCCCTTCTGCGCGATCGTCGCCACCGACGTACCCGTGAGTGAGCCCGGCGGCTCCGTGAAGCCGACGACGTAGACGACGGTCTCGGCGCCGACCGCCTGCGTACCATCGGCTTCGCTGACGGTGACCTTGCCCGCGATGCGACCGGCAGGTTGCGCGACGGCCGTGCTCGCCAACGATGCGAACGCGAGCAGCACCACCGCTCGCATCAGAACGCGATCCCCCACTGCACGCGGGGCGCCGTCTCGACGTGATAGACGCCGATTCCGAACGCGGCCGACAGCCAGAATCGACCGTGTGACCACGCGAGGTTCGGACCTGCGGCGGCCCAGCTCCGGGTGCTGGAGTCGAGGTTGATCTGCGCGAACACCTCGGCACCGAGCCGCAGATCACCGACGGCCTTGAAGCTGACGCCCGCACCGGGACGCAGCACGTATTGCTGGTCGTCGGGCGTGATGCCGACCGTGACTCCGAGATCGACGAGCGCATGCACACTTCCCGACGGCGTGGTCGTCGATGCGACGAAGTCGGCCTCGACCTCGATGAGGTCGCGGACCGTGACGTCGCGATGAACGGCGACACGCGCGAGCGGAGCGAATGCCGGTGCGTCCACCGGATCGCTCGACACGAAGCGGTACCGCGCCTCGATGCCGAACTCGCGGAAGGTGAACGACGGCTCGGTCGCGTCGGAGTCCCGCCACAGGAACTCGATTGGTAGGGAGAGCTCGAGCTGATCTGTCACGCCGACCAGCGCGGTGAAGCCCCACGTCGTCCAGTGGATGTTGCCCGGATCGCGGCCGTTCTGCTCGTCGACCCAGGTCTGCAGCTCCGCACCACGCTCCGGCATCACCTCGGTCCCGAACAACCAACCGTACTGGGTCCGCCCCGCGCTCGCCGCCGCGGGAGCAGCGATGACACCGGTCGCCATGACCCACGACAATGCAGTTCGCACGCGCGCAGTCTACTCG
>JACCQV010000634.1 GCA_013813945.1 Deltaproteobacteria bacterium
GCGGATCTCTCACTGGCGAGATACGAGACGAGGTCCGCGACCTCCTGTGCCTTCCCCATGCGCTTCATGGGGATGTGCTTGAGGATCTCATCGATGGGAGCCCCGGCCACCATCTCGGTGTCGATCAACCCGGGGGCAACGGCATTGACCGTGATGTTGCGGCTTGCCAGCTCGTGAGACAGCGCCTTGGTCGCGCCGATGAGGCCCGCCTTGGCCGCCGAGTAGTTCACCTGGCCGCGGTTGCCGATGACGCCCGAGATGCTCGAGATGTTGATGATGCGGCCCCACTTGCGGCGCACCATCGGCATCACAAGCGGCTGGGTGACGTGGAAGAACCCGCTCAGCGTCGTGTCGACGACGCTGTGCCACGCCTTGCTGGAGAGCGCGGGAAATGCCGCATCCGACGAGATCCCGGCGTTGTTGACCACGATGTGGATCGGCGTCTCGGTGAGAAGCTGTTCGATCGCCGCACGCGACTGCGCCTCGTCCTTGACGTCGAACTGCGTGACCCACGCCTTGCCGCCGAGTGCACGGATCTCGTCGGCGAGCGCGTCGGCAGCGGCCCGCTGGCTCACGCAGGTCAGCACGACATCGAGGCCGTCCTGGGCAAGCGTGCGTGCGATCGCGGCGCCGATGCCGCGGCTCGCGCCCGAGATCAACGCGACCTTGCGGGTCACGCTTCGCCGCCTGGCGTCGCGAACTGCGTCCCGGCGAGCTCGGCTTCGACGACCGACATCTGGATCGTGACGCAGACCACACCGCCGCGACTGACGGTGCCGCTGAACGCGGCGAGCTGGTCGCCTCCGATGAGCTTTCTCACGACGATCGTCAGCTCGTCCCCGACCGAGAACTGGTCGACGGCAAACAAGATCTCGCGGCATCCGACGATGAAGCCGAGGCGCGGTGGAGCGCCGGCACGCATGTCCTCCACGCCGGCGGCGATCGCACACGCCTGCGCGACGAACTCGATCATCGCGCTCGGATGGACGCGGCCGTCCTGCAGGAACGGGCAATCGGGCTTGATCGTCGCCGTGCAGTCCGAGCCCTGGCTGGTCGCGTCGTCGATCCGGTCGATCAAGAGCATCGGTGGACGGTGCGGCAGGTAGTCGGTGACGGGACCCGGGACGCTGCTCATCCGAACCTCAGCTCGAGTGTCTGGCCGGGCTGGATGCGACCGAGCCGGACGGTCGCCGGCGTGCTTCCGCTCGCCGCATCCGCAGCCCGCGCGAGGACGTCCAGTGCATGAACCTCGACATCGTCGGTCGACGGCGTCATCACGAGCTGCGCGCTGCGGCCCGGACTCGATCCACCCGCAGCGGGCGCGAGCAGGAAGGCGGCCGCGACGCCCGCCGGCTCGCTCGGTCCCTGGAACACGGCGGGTACCGGCTCGTCGGCGATGCTGAGGATCACGTTGCCGTCGGCCTCCAGCGCGGTCAGCGCGGCCTCGAGCCAGCCAGCAGCGATCGCGTTCGATCCCGTGATCGTCGTCGACGGCGCAGTGCTCCCCGTGGCGACCGAGTACAAGCCCGACGGCGTGTTGTGCACGCTGAGCGCGAACCGCGCCGAGCTGACCATGGCGTTCGCGCGAAAGTCAGCGATCAGCATGTCGGCTGTCTGGATCTCGCCCTGGCAGGTCGCGAACACGGTCGTCGGGGGCGCCGCGCGATCGACGGGCAGCGCACCGCACACCTCGATGTGCATCTGCGTGACGAGGCTCGTGAACCGGCGGGCGCGTGCAACGAGCAGTGGGAACGCTGGCGGCGTGACGGGACGGACTCGGCCGGCCACCGCGTCGGCAGCTCCGGCGTGGTGCGTCGAGAAGAAGCTCGCGCCAAGGATCTGGACCGCGACCGAGGTCATGATGGCCTCGAGACGACGACGCTCGCGTTGCTGCCGCCGAATCCAAACGCATTCACGATCACGTGCTCGAGACGGGCAGGCGTGCGCCGGTTGATCACGGTCACGCCGAGGTCATCGAGCTGATCGGCGCGCAGGGTCGCCGGAATCTCCTGGCGGCGCAGCGACTCGATCGCCAGGACGAGCGACGTCAGGCCGGCGGACCCGAGCGTGTGACCGGTGAGGCTCTTCGTCGCCGTCAGCGGAATCGCACGTTCGAACACCCGCGCGACGGCTGCGGCTTCCGCTGCGTCGTTCAGCTTGGTTCCTGTCCCGTGTGCACTCACGTAATCGATCTGACTCGGCGACAGGCCTGCGCGTTCGAGGGCTTGCCGCATGCACAGCTGACCGCCGAGACCTTCGGGGTGAGGGCTCGTGTGGTGAAACGCATCCGACGCAGCGCCCGTTCCCGCGAGCCAGGCGAGTGCGTGAGGCGTCACCGCGGCCGTCGCGCGCTCGATGAGCACGTACGCGGAACCCTCGCCGAGGCTGATGCCGCAACGGTCGCGCGAGAACGGCTGTGTCGCCGTGGGCGCGAGCAGACCGAGACTGTGAAATCCGAACACCGTGGTCCGGCACAGGGAGTCCGCGCTGCCGACGACGACCGCGTCCGCGACGCCGTGATCGATCAAGCGCACCGCAGATGCCAGCGCCTTGAAGCTCGACGAGCAGGCGGTCGAGACCGCCAGGTTCGGACCGCCGATGCCCAGGTACTCCGTGATCGCGTTGGTGGTCGCATCGATCGCGTGATCCGTGTAGCGATAGCCAACGCCCGTGATCGGCATGGTCGGATCGGGAGCCAGCGTCCGCTCGGTCTCCTCGAGCCCGCCCGTGGAGCTCGCAAACACATATGCAATCCGCTGCGCGCTCCAGCGATCGACCGCGGCACGGACGGCCGGACGAAGCTGATGG
>JACCQV010000650.1 GCA_013813945.1 Deltaproteobacteria bacterium
GCGCTGAAGCTCGAGATCCTCGTCGAGGACACGCGCCCCGACGATCGCGAGGTCGCCGAGCGCGTCGCCTATGCCCTCAACAAGCTCGGCATCGCGTCGGTGATCACCGCGGTTCCGGCTGTGACGCTGCGCGATCGTGTGAAGCGTGGCGACTGCGATCTGTGGATCGGCCAGCTCGCGGCTCCGGTCAGCTCGGCCACTGCATGGTGGGGCAGTGCGTTCGCGATTGCCGGCGATCCATGGGCGGAGCAGCAGCTCTCGTCGGGCCCACTCGATCGCGCGGCCGCGGCGAAGGCGTTCGCCGACCGGCTACCGATCTTGCCGCTCGTGTTTCGCGCGGTCCGGATCTGGCACCGCACCGACGTGCGTGGTCTCGGCTTCGATGCGAGCGGGCGTCCGACCTACGCGGATCTGTTTCTGTTCGGCGATCCCTCGCGGTCACGAGGCAAACCGTGAAGCTGCGCGGCCGGTTCACCTTGACGCTCGCGCTCGCCGCGCTCGTCCCGATCGGCGTGGCGGCCATCGTCACGCGCCAGGTGATCGCCGCGAGCTACCGCACCGATTACGAGGAGTACCGACGGTCGGTCGACTCGGTCGTCCGGCGCGAGCTCGGGCGGCTGACGTTCCAGGTCTCGGAGGCCGCGTCGTCGCTCGCGGATACGCAGGACCCGTTCATCGGCGTGCTCCTCGGCGAGCTCGGAAAGGGAACCCTGGGGGACAGCAAGGTCCTGAAGAGCCTGCGCGAACGAGGCGGCGGCCAGATGCGCGGGCTCTCCCTCCAGGTCCTCACCGTGACCGGCCCCGATGACCACGTGTTGATCACGCCGCACTACCGCGATGCGACGGACGACGTGAATCCGCTGGTTCGCCAGCGCGCGATCAAGACGGGCGGTACGCCCTACTTCGTGTTCGAGCAGGTCCGCGTCGGTCCAACCGTCGAGACCGTCCTCGTTGCGCAGGCCGCGCACCTCGCGCGCAAGGAAGAGGTCTCGGTCGCACTGTGGGCCGGGCGCCGGGTCACCGGTGAAGTTCTCGATACCGTGCGCCGCCCAGGTCGCGTCGACGCACGCCTCGTGGATCCAGCGGGCCGCGTCCTCTTGCCACCCACGGGGAAGGACTGGACGAGCCTCGCGAAAGATCCGCCGATCAAGGTCGGCTTGCCCGGCCCCGACGGGACCAACGTCGCCGTCATCGAGATCGCGGTCTCCGACGGCGACATGAGTCAGATCCTCCGCAAGCTGACGCTGACGTCGGCGGCGCTCGCACTCGGGGCGCTCGGTGCGGTCGTGCTGATCGGCCTGCTCGTGGCACGGCGGACCGCACGCGATCTCGATCAGCTCGTCGCCGGCTCGCTGGCCGCTGCACGCGGCGATCTCGATCACCGCGTGCCGGTGGGCAGCAAGGACGAGATCGGCGCTGTCGCCAACGCGTTCAACTTCATGATGGAAGACCTGCGCACGTCCAAGGAGAAGCTCGTGATCGCCGAGCGGATCGCGGCGTGGCAGGAGATCGCTCGCCGGCTCGCGCACGAGATCAAGAATCCCTTGACCCCGATCCAGATGGCGATGGACACGCTACGCAAGACCTGGAAGAAGCAGCACCCCGACTTCTCCGAGATCCTCGAGGAATCGACGACGACCGTGCTGCAGGAGGCGGACCGCCTCAAGCACATCGTCTCCGAGTTCTCCGACTTCGCGCGGATGCCAAAGCCCGAGTTCGGCCGCATCGATCTCAACGAGGTCGTTCGCTCGGCCATCAGCCTCTACACGGGGGCCGCGCCGGTCGACATCAAGCTGGCGGACCAGCTTCCCGAGCTCGATGCCGACAAGGCGCAGATCCATCAGATCGTGCTCAACCTCGTCGAGAACGCACGCGACGCGATCAGCAAGCGCGAGGGTGGCCGGGTCATCGTCAGCACGAAGCTGGGTGACGCAGTCGATCGCGCGCTGCTCATCGTCGAGGACAACGGACCTGGCGTCCCCGGCGATCTGAAGGACAAGGTGTTCGCGCCGTACTTCACGACCAAGCACGCGAAGGGCGGCACGGGTCTCGGCCTCGCGATCGTCCACCGGATCGTGTCCGATCACGGCGGCCGGATCATGGTCACCGACGTCAAGAGTGGCGGCGCGCGGTTCACGATCGAGCTGCCACTTCGCAACGGCGCGGCGCTGCTGGCGTCGCGGATCTAGCTCCGGATCAGCCGGGCTTCTTGATCTTCTTGAACTTGAGCGTCATGCGATCGCTCTCGCCGATCGCCTGGTAC
>JACCQV010000651.1 GCA_013813945.1 Deltaproteobacteria bacterium
GCTCGGTGATCGGTACCGGCGCTCCGAATTCCGCCAGGGGATCGCAGGCCACATCGAGGACGTCGCCGCCGGAATCGAATGCAGCATCGGTCCCGGTGCGCTCCGCATCGAATCCAAACCGGCCGCAGCCTGCGAGGAGCACGCACCACATCCAGGGGCTCGCCTGCACTGGCCCCAGTGTACGGCAAGGGCGTTCGGTCGATTGGCCCTTGACGAATAGTACGACCGTTCTATTATGGAGTCGTGGCCAAGGGAGAAGAAACCAGGCAAGCGATCCTCGCGAAGGCGTTCGAGCTCTCGAACGTCATCGGGGTCGCCGGCCTCTCCATCGGTCGGCTGGCGGAGTCGACCGGGCTGTCGAAGAGTGGCCTGTTCGCTCATTTCGGCTCCAAGGAAGCGCTCGAGGTCGCGGTCGTCGAGGAGGCGTCCCGCCAGTTCGTCCAGGACGTCATGGTCCCGGCCCTTCGCCAGCCTCGCGGCGAGCCCCGCGTCCGCGCCCTGTTCGAGCGCTGGCTCGCGTGGGGACAGCGGCCCGGTGGGTGTTTCTTCGTCGGTGCTACCGCCGAGCTCGACGACCGCCCCGGCCTGCCGCGCGATGCCCTCGTTCAGGCCTGCAAGGACTGGATCGATGAGCTCACCAAGGCCGCTCGCATCGCGATCAGCGAGGGCCACTTCCGCAAGGATCTCCAGCCCGAGCAATTCGCATTCGAGGAGTACGGCGTGATGCTCGGTGCCCACACCTTCCTCAAGTTTCTCCGCGATCCACTGTCGCTCGACCGTGCACGCGAGGCCTTCGAGCGCCTCGTCACCACGGCACGCTCCCACGCTCCCCGCGCTCGCTAGGCCCTGTCCCCCAAAGGAGGTTTCCCGTGATGCAGCCAACGACGACACCAAAAAATAGCACGACCGTTCGTTCTTCTAATGCCGTCCGCCTGACCCGCGCCGCGCTCCAGGCCGCCTTCATCGTCTCCGAGGATCTCGGGACCAGCATCGCCGAACGGTTGTTCACTTCCCCGCGCCGTCACTCCCGCCCGCAGCGCGAACGCGCCGTGCTCGCGAGTGCCCGGTCCTTCACGATCCCGGTCACGCTGCGGTCGCCGCGCTGGAACGGCGCCCGCACGCGGGTCGCCGCCTGGCGCTGGGGAGTCGGCCCGACCGTTCTCCTCGTGCACGGCTGGGAAGGCCGTGGCTCGCAGCTCGGCGCGCTCGTCGAGCCGCTCGTCGCGGCGGGCCTCTCGGTCGTCACGTTCGACGCCCCGGCGCACGGCGACTCCCCGGGTAACCGGCTCTACCTGACCGACCACGCGGATGCGATCGCCGACGTCGCCACCTCGATTGGCCCGCTCCACGCGATCGTCGCCCACTCGTTCGGGTGCGCCGCCACGCTGCTCGCTCACGCGCGCGGCGGTGTCGACGCGGCCCGCAACGTGATGATCGCTCCGAACGTCCTCATCGACGACTCGCTCGACCGGTTCGCGCGTCTCGTCGGGCTCGATGACGCGGAGCGCAGCCTGCTCGAGCACCAGATCGTGGTTGCCTCGGGCGTCACGGTCGACTCGCTCTCGCTCGCGCGCCTGGCCGCAACCCGGGACGCCGCCCTGCTCGCGATCCATGATCGAGATGACCGCGAGGTCCCCGTCCGCCATGCCGAGCGCCTGACCCAGACCTGGCCGAGCTCTCGCCTGCTCGTCACCGACGGCCTCGGCCATCGCCGGATCCTGCGCGACCGAATCGTGCTCCGCGAGGTCGTCGAGGCAGTCCGCGAGGGCGTCCCACTCCCGGCATCGGACCTGGTGCGCGAGGTCGACCGTCTGGTCGATGCGCTCGACGGGGGTCCTTGACACGCCCTCGCCTGGTTGATACCCATACCGCCGCCAGTCCTGGGGATTTAGCTCAGCTGGGAGAGCGCTAGAATCGCACTCTAGAGGTCAGGGGTTCGATCCCCCTAATCTCCACCAGGAAACGGAAAGGTCTCGCAGCGATGCGAGGCCTTTTTGTTTGGAGCGCCTGTCCACCTGACCGCGTGCGGTCGAGCGCTCGATCACCTCGCTGCGCGCCGAACGCTGCCATCGATGACCCCCGTCGTGAAGTAGAGGTGCGTGTCGTTGATCGCGATGTATGCCGACAAGCCGAAGGCGATTCCGGGATCCGCGAACAGCGACGGCATCCACTCGGAACCGGCCGCCTCGTGTACGCCGACGTCCATCCAGTACACGGAGCGCGCATCGGCGGCCATGCCGACATTCATTCCTTGCCAGCTGGAAACTCGCGACGGCGCGCCGCCCGCGAGATCGACCATCATGAGACCCGCGTCGGCGAAGTCCTGGGCGGCCGTTCCGATGTTCATCCAGAAGACGTGACTTCCCGTGACCGCGACATTGAACGGGCACGGCTGTCCGGTAGCGAGCGTTTGCACCGCGCCTCCGGCAAGCGGGCGAGATCGGATCATGCCGTCGGAGTTGTAGTGCGCGGTCCCGTTCATGGTGTCCGCCAGGCTGCCGCAGCTCGCCCAATACAGATGTGTGGCGTCTGCCGCGAGCGCCGTCGGCGCGAAGCTGTCGGGCAGCAACACCTCGACGCTCGCCTGTCCTCCGAGCTGCAGGCGATTGAGGGTTCCCGATCCTGAAACCCTGCCCTGATTTGTCCAGTAAACGTAGCCGTTGGCAACGAGCACACTCGAAGGCAAATTCTGCGCCGATGCGAGCACCTCGACGCTGCTACCGCCATTTCGCAAGACCCGTTTGACCTCGCCATCGACACAGCCGAGGCACGGCGTTCCTGTCGTCCAATAGACATAGGTGCCGTCTGTCGCGAGCGTTGACAGGCTCCGCTGTCGGGAGGCGAGTGTCCGTATTGACCCACCACCGAGCGGCATCGCTAGCACCAAGCCGTCGTCGATTTGCGTCTGGTAGCTCAGGTCGATGAAGTACACGGTCGTCTCGTCGAGCGCGATCGGACCCGGATTACTACGTCCCGAAGCCAGGACCTCCTGCGGTCGACCTGCCGCATCGATCTGCGTCGATGCGTCGATCGCCGTTGCAGGCTCGCGCCCGCCACATCCGAGCGCACAGAGCGTGATCAAGATGGTGTGGCGCACGCACGACATGGCGGTGAGGAAGTATAAATGTTGCGCAGATCGTCGAAGACAATCAAAGCGGATTTCAGTCGCGGCGGGCCAGAGCACGCGGCACCGTGTACCCCACAACGATCAAGTACTGGGACCGATGAGCCGAACGCCATGCCGGCGGGACGCGACGTTCCCACACTCGTCCTCGATCGTCACGACGAGCGATGCCGTGATGGGTGCAGACAGAACGAACACGTCCGAGATGAGGATCGGATCGCCGACCCGCATGTGAGTGGATGTTTGGATGGAGCCATCGGGCGCCAGCGGGAAGCGCATTTTCGACGTTGCCAGGACGACTCCCTCCTGAGTGCTAACGACATACGAGGTCAACGGCGCATGAGCGTATGTGAAGCCAGAGCCAGGTCTGTCGACAAAGTACGCCTCGATCTCGGCTGCGGTCCCTGGAAAGATCGCCTCGGTCTCGATCCCCAGCCAGCTCATCAACCCGCCGCCTGGCCCCCACTCGAACTCGATGTCGGATCCATCTGAGAGCGGCTCGAATCGAACGTAGCCGGTTCCGAGCGATACCCGGGCCGGGCCCCCGGCCGTCGCCAGCGACGCACACGGGTCGGGTGCATCAGGCGCAGGATCAGCAGCAGGATCAGCAGCAGGATCAACGGCACACGCGGCGAATGCCAGCGGACACAGCATCTGGAGCAATCGCGAGATCATCAGATAACGGTAGCAAATTCCGAGACCCTCACGGTCTTAGAGACTCGCGTTGACAACGGCTCTCACTACTCGATGCTGCTCACGAAGGCCGGGCGCGCTCGCAATCCGTTCCCCAGATTCCTTCACGGAGAATCGAGGTTGGGGAACAAACGCTGCTGCAACGCCGCGGGATTGTTCACCGCCGTCATGCTCGCACTCTTGAGCTCAGGGTTCGATCTCTCGGCTCCTATCGAGATGCACTCCTTCGTGGAGCTCGTCGACCGTCTCGGCGTCCACCTCGATTCCGCCTCGTTCACGCCGCCCCCTGCGGAGTGGGGCACGCGGCGTTTCTTCCGGAACGGCAGGTGCCTCGGCGTTGTCTGACCGGTCGTCATGGGGATCCGCCGCGCTGGGCTGGTTCTGTTCGTCGTGCTCGTGCTCTGGCCAGCGCGCGAGGCAACCGCCGAGGCATGCGACTTCACGCGTGCCGTCGACCTCGACGACACCGCCGACCTGAAAGCGCTGCTGGATCGCGGGTGTGAGCCGAACCGCTCCGCGTCGGGGGGAGTCCCGCCTCTGCATCAGGCGGCCATGAACGGTCGGATCAAGGCCGTCCGACTGCTGCTGGCTCGCGGTGCGGATCCGGACGCCGGGGGAGCTCTCTTCCAGCTCGTGTTGAACGCCGACACGACCGTGATGAAACTGCTCCTCGACCACGGCGCACGGATCAATGCGCAGGATGCAGAGGGAGACACCCTGCTGCACAAGGCGGCCCGCACGAAGGAAGCGACCCGCACTGCGGGTTGCGGTGACCCGGAAGACGAGCGGCCTCGGTGCTGGCGCGGATCCGACCGGATGGTCCGGCTGCTTCTCGCCCGTGGTGCGGATCCGGATCTGGTGAACCGTTACGGGGCGGCGCCCGTTCACTACGCGATCGCGGAGAACCTCGCCGACGTCGCGTGGATCCTCCTGCACGCCACCGGCGCCAAGATCTCGGTCGCGGATCACAACGGCTGGACACCCCTCCATCTCGCGGCCCGGCACGGATCGATTCGACTTGTCCGATACCTCCTGTCGCGGGGCGTCGCTCGGAGCCAACCCGACGAAGACGGAAACACCCCGTTGCACCTCACGACCGACGTGGCCATGGCCAAGCTCCTGGTCACCCGAGGCGCGAACCTCGGGGCGGCGAACGAGGAAGGCATGACCCCCCTGCACAGCGCTGCGAGATGGAGCGTCTGCGAGAGCTATCCAGATCTCGTCAAGCTCCTCGTCGATGCGGGCGCACCGGTGACCCGCCGCGACCGCCGCGGTCGAGATTCACTGTTCTCCTTTGCCTGGGGAGGCGATGCCGATAGCGTCGCGCTCCTTCTCAAGAAGGGTGCCGATGCCAGGGCCAAGGACCAGAATGGGCTCACGCCGCTTCACTGGTTCGCGCTGCGCGCGGCGACGTGCTCTTCGCCGGCGGATTGGCGTCGGGTGGTGTCCGTGCTCGTCAGGGCGGGCGCCCGGTTCGACGTTGCAGACAGTGCGGGACGCACTCCCCTGTGGCTCGCGGTCGCGGGAGCGCGCGGCGATCTCGTGGCGCTGTTTCTCTCCTCGGGCGCACAGGCGACGGATCTCGGCCCGCGTGGTGCCACGCCGTTGCATCTCGCCGCCTATCTCGACGATGTCGTGGTGGCCAAACAGCTGATCCAGAACGGTGCGGCGCTCGATGCCCGCGACGCCGACGCAAGGACCCCGCTCCACTGGGCGGCCGCCCATGGCAGCAAGGCCGTGGCGGCGCTTCTCCAGAACAAAGGGGCCGATGTCCACGCCGCCGATTCCTCCGGCAGAACGCCCCTCGATTGGACCGTGATCGCCTGCGAGGACGAGACGATGCGGGCACTCCTCTCGTCAGGTGCAAGTGCAGGCACGGCGACCCAGCGCCCGGCACCCTGCCCGGCATCGCGCTCGCTTGCGGTGGACGATCGGCTAGAGAAGGCATCGAAGGCGCCGCAGACCGACATCCTCATCCAGCTCGTTCGCGGTGGGATCGCGGTCGAGAGTCGCGACAAGCGCGGACGCACCGCGCTCCACCTGGTGGCACGGCATTCGTATCTGAAGGACGAGCTACGTCTGCTCCTCGCGCGGAAACCCGACGTGAACGCCAGAGACGTCGACGGTCGAACGCCTTTGCACGAGGCAGCCACGGATGCGCTCGACCAGGTCGGGCAAGCCCTCGTGTCGGCGGGCGCCGACGTCAACGCCACCGATCGCAGCGGCCGTTCGCCGCTTCATCTGATTCCTCGCCGGAACGGCGTGTACGAGCTGACCGCCCTCCTCGTGGCGAAGGGTGCCAGCGTGGCGCTCGAGGATCGTCTCGGACGCACAGCCCTTCACGCGGTGTGCGATCAAGGCTACGAGGACATCGTGCGGTCTCAGTTGCTGGTCTGTCATGGCGCGGATCCGGGCGCGCGCGATCGGCTCGGCTGGACGACCTCCGACCGGGCCGCCATCCGTGGGTGGCCCGACGCGCGCCCAGCGCACTGTGGAACGGCATGGGCCGAGTACAAGCAAAGCCATTCCGCGGATCCGAAGCGGCCGCGCGCGTTCTACTGACGCGCGCGGCCATCTGCGCGAAAAGATCGTCGTGCACTGACCGACCGGAGATCGCCCAGGGCTGGCGTTCACCCTCTCAATCACAGCTTGGGCTGTAGTACACACGGTCTTGACGTGATGTAGCAGATTGCTACAATCGAGTATGGCGAACGGAGTTCCGGTACGGCTCAGCGAGGGTTTGGCAGCTCGAGTCCGGGCCTCGGCATCTGTGCTCGACCGATCTCTCACCGAACAGGTCGAGCACTGGGCGAGGCTAGGTCAGATCGTGGAATCCGTGATCTCGGCAGGCGCCGTCGAGCGCCTCAAGGCGCGCAGCGTCGACCGCGATCTCGCGAAGCGGCTCGAGGCAGCCGACACCCCAGCTGGGCGAGCAAAAGCGGCGAAGGTGATCCGCGAGCGTAATCCCGTCCGAAATGGTGTCGATAGTTCAGGCGCGTTGATGCGAATCGATCGCAAGGGCAAGCGCACCAAGATCACCACGCCGCGATGAAGCCGCAGCTCGTCGTCCTCGCTGGTCCGAATGGGGCTGGGAAGTCCACGTTCTATGATGTCTTCCTGAGCGAGTCGGAGCTGCTGTTCTTGAACGCCGACCTGTTTGCGGCCGAGACCGGCATCGATTCATTCGACGCGGCTCGCATTCTCGATGAGACCCGTGCACGGATGATTCAGGATGGGATCGGATTCATCACCGAGACCGTGTTCTCGGACCCACATGGTGCCAAGCTGACCATGCTCCGCAGCGCCGTCGAAGCTGGCTTCGATGTCACCT
>JACCQV010000665.1 GCA_013813945.1 Deltaproteobacteria bacterium
TCTTGAGGAAGCCGAGCTTCTGCGATGCCATCACGTCGCCGGAGATCTTGAGCTTGCCCGTGGAGAACAGCTTCATCGCGTCGGCCTGACCGGTCGCCATCGCCATGAAGTCCGCATCGCTGATCTCGAGCGTGCACACCGCCTTGCCGGCGACACCCTCGGTGACCGAGCCCGGGGGCGTGGTCAGATCGATCGTCCACGTGCTCTCGGGGCTCGACAGCTTGAACAGGAAGTTGGTCTTCACCTTCTCCGCGGTCGCAGGGTTGCCAGCGACGAACGTGCCGACCGCACGGAAGATGTCGCCGGTCGTCGGCACCGCAGCTGCGGACTTGCCGCCTGCGGCCGCAGCGGGCTTGCTGCGATCCTTCGCCTTCGGCAGCTCCGTCCACAGCTCGACCGCCGCGTTGGAGATGCAGACCTCGCCGCTCTCCTTCACCTTGGTGCGGAAGACGACCTTGGTGTCGCTCTCTTTCCACATCTCCGTCACCAGCGTGGTGCCTGGCAGCACGCTCGACGCGAACCGTGCGCGGATCGACTTGATGTAGCTCGGGTCACCGTTGGTCGCGAACGCCTGCGCGACGTGGCGCGTGGCGAACCCGAACGAGCACAGGCCGTGGAGGATCGGCTTCTCGAAGCCGAACGCCTTGGCGAAGCCCGGATCCGCGTGGAGCGGATTCCAGTCGCCGGACAGCCGGTAGAGCAGGGCCTGATTGTCGGACGTCTTGTCCTCGATGACCTTGTCCGGCGCGCGATCGGGCGGGACGTTGACGTCGGCGCTCGGGCCGCGCTCGCCGCCCCAGCCACCGGCGCCACGAACCAGCGTCGTGAGCTCGTTGCGGATCAGCTCGTCGCCGTGCTCGTCGTACGTGATCATCTCGTTGACGACGAGCGCGTTCTTTCCCTTGTCGTAGATGGCCTTGATGGTCGCCTTGGTCGTCAGCTTGCCCTTGGTCGGGATCGGGCGCTTGACCTCGGTGTACTGCTCGCCGTGGAGCACGCGGTCGAGGCCGAAGGACAGGCCGGGCGCCTGGATGCCTTCCTTGGCCTGCGCGAACACCATCGTGATCGCCGGCACGACGCCGAAGCTCGGCAGCACCTTCATGCCCTTGCCGTGCATCTCGTAGACGAGCGCGAGGTCGGTGTCGTTCGTCGGATCCTTCGCGGCGCCGACGCCGAGCGCGTACAGCGAGACGTCGCGGACGTCGTAGCTCATCGTGTGCTCGGGGAACTTGTAGCCGAGCGCCTGGTCGACATCGATGAACTGGTTGCCGCCCTTGGACGGACCCGCCTCGACGTTCGCCATGATCGGCTGCATGGACTCGGCGACCGAGCCGGGATGCGTGGTCTTGTCGAACTGCGTGATCGCCTTCCACGAGGCGTCGACATCCTCGGGCGTGACGTCGCGGCCGAGCCGGAACGTCTTGCCTCCCGAGCGCTCCCACCGCAGCTTCGCGAAGAAGCCGCCGCCGACCTCGTAGAGGCCTCCCGTGTCCTCGTTGCTCTCGTGAGCGAGCCGGGCGACGAGCGCCGACACGAACTCGGGCTTCAAAGCGTCGAGGAGCTCCTTCGGGAGCACCGTCTCGGTCATGCGCGAGCCAGCGATCGGCGCGATCGTGTTGACGATGACGTTGCGCTTGCGACCCTCGGCCGCGAGCGTCTGCGTGAAGCCGTGGATGCCGAGCTTCGCCATCGCGTAGTTCGCCTGGCCGAAGTTGCCGTAGATGCCGGCGGCGCTCGCGGTGTTGATGATGCGGCCGAAGCCCTGATCGTTCATCAGCGCCCATGCGGCGTGGGTGACCTTCATCGCGCCGAGGACGTGGACCTTGTAGACGAGGTCCCAGTCCTGCTGGGTCATCTTCTTGAACGAGACATCGCGGAGGATGCCGGCGTTGTTGATGATGATGTCGATCTTGCCGAACGCGTCGACACAGGTCTTGATGATCTTGTCGCCATCCTCGACCGAGTCGTAGTTCGCGACCGCCTCGCCACCCTTCTCCTTGATCTCGGCGACGACCTTGTCGGCCGCCGAGGACGACTTGCCGTCGCCGGTGAAGCTGCCGCCGAGGTCGTTGACGACGACCTTCGCGCCTCGCGCAGCGAGGAGCAGCGCGTGCGAGCGGCCGAGACCGCCACCGGCGCCGGTGACCAGGGCTACTTTTCCATCGAACCTGAGTTCCTTGCTCATCGCTTCACCTTCGTCGTGCGTTTGGTTGCCGATCCAGCGTTTGCCAGGACGGTGGGGAACAGGACCTTCCAGTCATCGATCATCGAATCGAGGCGCGCATCCTCCTTGTGGAGGACGGACGACATCGCGGCGCCGATCATCAGCTGCAGCGTCAGGTCGAGTGCGCGGTCGAGGCCGGGGTGCTCCGCGACCTCCTTGCCGAACAGCGTGCGTGCCTGCGCGAAGATCCGATCACGCAGCGAGCGCTCCGCGATGGCGAGCACCGGCTCGAGATCCGGATCGGTGCGCGCGGCGGTGCGTAGCTCCATCGCGACCTGGAAGAACGCACCCGAGAAGCACTGCCAGAGCAGGCCGATCACCGCATCGGTGCGCGCCCTGCCGGATCCCTCGCTCGGCAACATCCCGGCGAGCTGCTTGAGCTCGCGCGCGCGCATCTCCGCGAGGTGGTCGACCGCCGCGACCAGCAGCTCGGCCTTCGACGGAAAGTGATGGAGCAGGGCGCCGCGCGAGACGTCGGCCCGGCGCTGGACCTCGAGCGTCGTGGTGCGTGCGAAGCCGACCTCGATCAGGCTCTCGACGACCGCGTCGAGCAGCGCGCGCCGGGTCTCGTCGCGACGTTGCTGCTGCGTGCGCGGTCGACGCTCCTCGCTCGCCAGCTTCCGCTGGCTCGCTCCGCGAGGCTCCTCGCTCGCGAGCCTGCGCTGGTTCGCTCCGGTGACGGTCGCCTCGCGCATCCACGGCGGGGTGTACCGCCGTGGAAACAGTCAGTCAAGACGGTTTGTAAGTTCGCGAGCCGTTGCGGGCAGCTAGTAGGCGAGGTTCCAGACCCGGACGACCACGTAGCGCCCGGAGGACCCGGGCCACTGGGACGTCGCGAACACGATCCACCGCCCGTCGCCCGAGAGCTCCGGTCTCCGCAGCGGGGTCGCCAGGACGCCCATGCCGGCACGATCGACCATGACGCCGCGAATGCTGGTCGGACTCCAAGCCGTGATGCGTTGCGCGTTCGATGCCCCGTCGATGGCATACGCCGCACGGCGCCCGTCGGCGGACAGCGATGGGAACTCGCCGGATCCAAGTTCCGTCGTGACGCCGACCACGCGGTCGAGCAACCCGACCCGGTTGGCCTGACTCATCGCGATGAACCGGCCACTGTCGTCGAGATCGACGGCGCCGTAGTACTGTCCCGCCCAGCTCGAGGCGCTGCCAAACGTGTCCACCAGGAACGCACCGGACTTCCCCGAGCCGTCGAGCGACGACCCCGAGATCAGCGCGACGTACCGACCATCCGAGTTGATGCGCGGTCGCACGTACGAAGCGTAGGGGACCTGCTCGCCGCCGTTCGTGACCGATGCACGTAGGGTCGTCCGCGCGATGACGTCGCGCACGAAGACGTCCATCACTCCGTTTGTGTCGCTGGCAACGAGACGGGTCGCCGTCGACGCGAACACCACTCTGCGGCCATCGGCGGAGACGTGAGGCGTGACCGAAGGCTGATCCGAGCCAGTAGCGTCGATGCTGACCGACACCAGCACCGTTGCATCCGTGAGTCGATCGTGAAGGTAGACATCCTCGACGGCGGTCCCGTCCTCGCTGGCGAGGTTGGTGGCACGTGACGAGAACGCGACCCAGCGGCCATCGGCCGAGATCGCCGGGCTGCCGCTGCCCTCGTTTGCCTGGATGCCCCCGGTGCCGACGGAGACCCGCTCGATGACGGTGGTCTCGACGTCGAGCACGAACACGTCGGCCGCGCCGTTCGTGTCACCGGTGACGAGCGTCGGATCGGCGGACGTGAATGCGACGTAGCGGCCGGTGTTCGAGATCGAGGGATCGAAGGCGTCGCCGGCGATGCCGTCTCCGATCAAGATCTGGGTCGGGAACTCGACGGCGAGCGTGAGCGTCGCGCTACCGGTGCAGCCTTGGGCGTCACGCACCGTATACCGGATCGCATAGGTGGCCTTGCCGCCGGTCGGTGGATCGACGACGAGGGCTTCGCCGTCCGGTGTGATCGTCGCGAGCGCCGCATCGACCGCGATGATCTGGAGGCCGGCGACGAGCTCGTTGTCGAGCACGGGGATCCGCACCGGGCTGCCGAATCCGACGGTACGTTGCTCGTCGACGACGAGGACGCCGACCTCGAGATCCACCGGCAGGTCGAACGTGCCGTTCGTGGCGTGGACCCGGTAGATCGCCGTCTGGGTGCCACAGTAGCCGGCAGCTGGGGTGTAGACGGCGTCGGGCACCGTGCCCGTCACCGTCCCGAACGCTGGACCGGAGACCAGCTCGACGGTCTCGGGCCGTACCTCGACGAGCGTGGACAATGCAGGCCTCAGTGACGCGCTCTGGCCGCGGGCGACCGGGACCCGCAGCAGCGACGGCAGCCGCGCGACCGTGATCGGAACGTAAGTGTCCTTTGGAGTGGTGGCCGACGCTCGGGTTTCCTGGACCTTGTACCCGTAAATCGCCGGCAACTCACTGGGAACGGGAATCGCGACCGTTCGCGGCCCGGTGATCGTGATCCTCTCCAAGATGGGACCGTCGGGATCCGCACCTTGCACGTACTTGACCTCCATCTCCCCATCCGGGTCGACGTCGTTCGCGAGCACGTCGCCTTCGACCTGCGAGGCACCCGCGACGAAATACATCACGTCGGGACGCAAGGTGGCGAGAACGTTGGCGACGCACGTGTTCGCGACGCAGCGTACGTTGCTATTGCAGTCGTCGTCGACGACACACTCCGGCTTCGAGCTCGGGTCGAGCGAGCACGCGCAGAGCAGGGCCGCAGCGATCGCCGTGATCGGGGTCAACATCAGAATGTCCCTCCTACCGAGAGCCCGGGTGGGCCGCCTTGCGGATTGAGCTGCGGCACGACCTGGATGCGGTACGACCGAGCGAGCAGCTTGTAGCTGCCATAGCCGGCGAGCGCAGACAGTGCTGCGGTCGTCCAGAACACCTTCGACTCTACCCCGTAATCTTCAGCCTCGTACTGAGCCTCGTCACGCGTGGCGGCGTTGTGGAATTGGTTGCGAGAGCTCAGCGCCTCCGCTCCAACGACGATCGCGACGGTTCCGATGCCGAGCGAGAGGGTGGCGAGCGCGTAGCCGCCGAATCGTGACCACGGACGAGTCATCCGCTCGGTTGCGGGCTCGGGCTCGTCGACGAGCGCGCCCGACACCCGGAGCTGCAGATCGAACTCGACCGCCACCTGGCCCTGACCCTCGACGAACCCGCGGTAGTAGGTCGGTCCGTACGGCGAGGCGAACAGGTGTTGCCGGTAGTCGGCATCGACGCTGCCGCTCCGCCGCGCCACCGTGGGCGGCGCCAACCGGATGTCATTGACCGCCACCGTCTTGCCGCGGCTGATCACCCGCGCCTCACCGTTGGCGGTTCGCACGTAGACGGTCTGGCCGACCGGTAGGGCGAGCGTGATGTCGCGCTCGCGGGACATGTGCGCGTCGATCAGCCGCTGGCCGTCGGCGAGCTCGACCGAGAACCGCCCCCACGCGCCGACGTTGCCTTGCATCAAGTACGAACCGCGCAGCTCCGCGAGCCGGACGATCGGAGCGCGGCGGTGAGCACGCGGAGGTTGCGAGATCACGATCGGCACCGCGCGCGGGTTCGAGATCGAGCGATTCGCGTTGGCCACGAACGCGTGCAGCTCGCTGTACTCGATCGTCTTGTCGCTGTTGATGTCCGCTGGCCCGGCGAGCCCCGACAGCACCTCGTGCGAGAACACGCCAGCCTCGATCGCGGACCACTCGTGGGTCTCGTTACCGAGCGTCGTCGCCGCGATCACGCCGACGTTCGGGTGGCGCTCGAGAGCGCCGCCGCCCGCGATCGCGATCGACTCCGACGGGCTGACCGCGGTCGTCGCGCCCGTGGTCTCGTTCTCGAACAACGC
>JACCQV010000685.1 GCA_013813945.1 Deltaproteobacteria bacterium
CGGTGACAAGCTGTGCTCGCTCCCCGGCGTGACGATGCCCAAGGAGCCGTGGATGGCGAAGCGCCTCCCCGCCGTCCCGTTGCAGCCGCGCACCGAGGTCAAGCAGCGCACCGAGGAGGACGTCCACGACATCATCGAGGACGCCTACACCCTCGCGTTCAAGTCGCTGCTGTTCCATCCCTCGGCGGACGAGATCGAGGTCAACAAGCGTGGCGTCTCGATTCGCGTCGCGCTCGATGCGCCCGAAGGCACGAGCGACATGCTCGAGGCGAATGCAATCGTCGCCCAGCCGCTCCACATCTTCCGCGAGGCCCTGCGCCAGAATCTGCCCGGGGCGAAGATCGTCGTCGAGCTCGTCAACGACTGTCTATCCGACGACGACGACGACGCCTGGCGCCGGCTCAAGATCGCAGTGGTCGATCAGGCGAAGCAACCGGCGCTGTTCGCCGCGCTGCTCTCCAAGCGCAAAAAGCGCTGATCAAAAGACGTATTCGATCACGTACCCGGTGCGCTCCATCGCGCCGGGCTTGATCAGCAGCTTCGTGCGGGCGCGGCCATGCGAGAGCGTTGGCTTCGTCGGCCAGCCGCTCCGCAGCGTGCGGCGCTTCGTCGTGCGCAGCCGCTCCTCGACCCATACCTCGCGCGCCGTGCTGCTCTTGTTCGCGACCGAGATCACGAACCGATCTGCGAGGCTCGCACCATCGGCCCCCATCACGACCCGGGTGCGCATGCCGTGGAGCGAGTCGTCGATCCACAGCGGCAAGCGGACCATTGGGCCGACCGCCTCGCGTCCGCCCGCAGGAACCACGACGTCGCGGATCGCCTCGCCCGGCGCTTCGACGTGCGCATGGACGGGCCCCGGTGGTAACTCCGAATCCTCGAGCTCCAGCCAGACCCAGACCGCGCGATACGAGTCTCGACCCCACATCGCATCGGTCTCGGCGACACGCTGGACGCGGATCGCGCCCTCGTAGATCCAGCGCAGCTGCGCGCGGAGCTCGCGCGGCGAGGCGGCCAGCACAGCCGTCGAGCCGTCGAGCCGCACCGATCCGCGCGCGATCGGTTTCGGCGCCTGCTGACCACCCGGCAGACCATGAAACAACGTGACGTCCGCACGTCCCGACCACGCCGGGGTCTCGATCGCGAACCGCGTCGCGACCGTGGCGCGATCGCTCGCCGTCATCGTGATGTCGTGCTGCGCGCGATAGCCGGAGCCCGGCGAGACGTAGAGCAGGCGGACCAGATGCCGGCCCGGTGCACCGGTGACCTGACAGCGCAACGTAGACATGACGAGCGGCGCCGGCGCGGGCGGGGGCTCGGACGCCGCGTCCGGATCGACGTCGGGCTCGTCGTTGGAATCGTCCTCGGGGTCTCCGCCGAGAGCGCGCACGAGCTCGCGCGTCTCCGCCAGCTGGGTCGTGAGCTTCTCCAGGATCGCGTCGGAGGCATCGGCTGGGTAGCTGACGTGCTCGCGGGCACACTGCCCGACGGTGAGAGACGTCGTGCCGAGCGGCTCGATCACCAGCGATGGCAGCGCCGCTCCGGGATCGACATCCTCGACGACGAGCGCGGTCCCGGTGACCTCCACCCACCGCCGATCGTCGATGACCCCGTACGAGGTCTCGCCGTCCTGGTACAGCGCGACCGAGACCCCCACCGGCGGCGTCGCGATGTTCTCGATCACCGGGGGCGGACGGCAACCGGCGCCCCCACCGAGCGCGCCGAGCACCGCGACGAGGCACGCGATGCGTGCCGCGATCATTCCTCGCTCGCCACGTTGTCGCCGAGCAGCTGCGCCGCGTCCTTCGGCTCCAGCTTGCCGGAGAGCACCGCGGCAACACCCTCGAGCACCGGCATCCGTACGCGCAGCTGCTTCGCGAGCTCGCGGCCCGTGATCGCCGCTCGCGCTCCCTCGGTCCGCACGCCATCGGCGGTGATCACACCGTCCGCGAGTCTGCGCCCGAGCAGATAATCCGCAGAGCGATCGCTGCTCGATCGGACGAGGATATTCCCGAGCCCCGCGAGCCCGGAGAACGTTCGCGCTTCAGCACCGGCGGCTGCACCGAGCCGTGCGGCCTCGGCGATCGCGCGGGTGATCAACACGGCGCGCGGCCCCGCTGTCATGCCAAGCCCGTCGCACAAGCCGAGCGCGATCACGTAGGCGCCCGACAGCGCCGACGCGAGCTCGACCCCCGCCAGATCGCGAGAGCCATAGAGCCGCAAGGCCGGCGGAACGTTGAGCAGCCGGCGCGCTTCGGCCACGACCTCGTCGAACGCGGACGCGACGACCATCGAGGCGAAGTGCCCCTCGACGAGATCCGCGGGCAGCGCGGGTCCGGCAAGCACGCCGAGCTTGAGCGTGGGAAGGCCCTGCGCCATGACCTCGGACACACGCTCGTTCGTCGGCGTTGCGAGCGCGCCGATCGCATGCACCACGATGTGACTGCCGTCGAGGACGTCGCCGAGCTCGCGCGCGCGATCGCGGACGTTCGTCGAGGATACTGCGAGCACGAGGAAGCGGGCTTCGCTCGCCAGCCGCCGCGGATCGGAGGTCGCCTCGAGAGGCTCGGGCAGCGGCGCCGACGGGAACCGCGGGCCGCGGCGCGACGTCTGGATCGCCTGCACGACGGCGACATCGCGCGACCACAAGATCACGCGACGCCCTGCCCGTGCGAGGACCGAGCCGAGCGCCGTGCCGAACGTGCCGGCGCCGATGATGCCGACCGTGTCCGCGCGCTTCACGCGGACTCCGGCGGAATGTGCGCGGTACGGTTCTGATAGTAGTAGAGGAGCTTCAGGTCCTCGACCTGCAGCATCTCGCCGTGGCGCACGACCGTGGGCTTCGTGTGATAGGTGCCGAGGCCACGCACAGCGTCGTCGAGCTTGTCCTCGGCAGACTGCGCCAGGTACCCGGGATGCTCGGCGCCCCACTCGGGGTGTGCCGCGATCCGGGCGCGTAGTCGTACGAGCTCCTCGACGGCGTCGTTGACGCGAACGCCGAGCAACGCCGCGGGTGCGCGGAGGAGGCGATAGACATCGCGCGTACCGACGGCCTTCGCGATCAGATCGTAGAGCGCACGAGCCGCGAGGTTCGTCGAGTGAAACACCGTGAGCTTCGGGTACACGGCCGCGAGTCGGCGCCCGAGCGCGCGCGTGTACTCGGCGTCGCGCTGATCATCATCGGTGACCTCGCCATCGGCGCCACGCACGAAGCTGGCGGGATCGACGATGCGCCCTGCGCGGTCGAGTGATTCGCCGTCGTCGGTGATGTCGTTACCGAACACGTCGAGTGGCCGGCCGAAGCGCACCACGACCGAACCCTCGTGCACGAGGATCTTGCGGAAGAACTCGAGGATGCGGCCGATCCGCGAGAACTCGTCGTCCGTGATGATGAAGCGACTCTTGCCGGTCTCCGCGAGGTAGTCGGCGATCAGCGTCTCGGCTTCGAGCACGAGCCGGTAGTTGATCGTGACGGGCACGATGTAGATGCGCTTGTTCGGCGACCCTTCGCGGACACTGTTCTTGTACGCGCTGACCGTGGTGCCGAGCAGGCCGAGCTTGAGGTGCTTCTCGACGATGTTCGACCGGCAGCGCGTGCCGCCTGGAAAGAACAGCGAGTGGTAGCCGTGCTCGAGCAGGACGGTCGAGTACTCCTTGAGAACATCCTTGTAGAGCTCGAACCGGAGCCGGCGATCGACGCGGTACGCGCCGAGGTTGCGCATGAAGAACGAGATGAACGGGTTCGAGAACAGATTCTTTCCCGCCCCGTAGGTCACCGGCGGGAGGTGCGCGCGCAGCATGCCGAGGCCGATCGCGGGCGAGTCCATGTTCGACGAGTGCGTCGGGGTGACGACGATGGTCCCGCGCTCGGCGCATGCACGGACGATGTCGAGATCGCCGTCCGCGGTGATCCGCGCATCGAGGTTGCGGAGCGTGTCCATGCCCTGCCGCAAGCTCGTGATCGGGTTGAACACGAAGCCGAGCAGCGATGGACCGATGCCGGTCGCGAACTTGTAGACGCGCGGATCGAAGTTGCCGACCACGTCCGAGCCGTAGTGGCGGACCAGCGCGCGGAGCTCGGTCTGCTTCTCCTCGTCCGTCATCGCGAGCAGGCGCCGGGACAGATCCTTCCAGCGATCGAGACCACCGTTCTTGCCCTTGCTCGCTTCGAGCCGGCGGATCTCGTTGAACGCGACATCATTGAGGACGTTCTCGAGCGAGTGATCGCCACCCGCGCGGGACTCACCGACCCGGCGTGCGACCACCCGCCGCTCGACCTCGCTCAGCAGGCGCTCGCGATCCGCATTGAAGCGTTCGAGGCGGTTCTCGGCTTCCAGAACCGGTCGTTCAGTCGCCATGGCGTCCTCGTTCATAACACCACCGGCCGGCTCGACTGCATGGGTGCGGGTGGGTTCAAGTCCGCCCTCTGCGAATAACCCGCGGGGAACCTCAGGATTGATCTCCAACAGATCGGCGTGGTTGCGCCCGAAACCGCCCAAATCTCACCGATCCTGCTTGCGAACCCATCCCGGGGTATGGTCTTGATTGATCAGGCGCTGGCTCCCCCTGCGGAGCTGCGCTGGCTCACGACGATCGGGTTTCGGCGGGGACTCTCCCTGGCCCAACAGCGAGCGGTGAGCGGAAGATAGGAGACGTGGTCACCTGATGTCCACGACCAAGCGTTCCGGTTCTCGAAGTACAGCGAAGAAGTCTCCGGCCTCTGAAAAGCCGAAGCGGACGGCGAGTCGTCGCGCGGCAAAGGACGAGGTCCCGGCCAAGGCGAAGGCGAAGGCGTCCTCCAAGGGCGGCGCTAAAGCCGCGAGACCCGAGCCGGCACGCGCCGAGCCCGCACGACCTTCGTCCACGAAGGCCGAGCCGGCGAAAGCCGAAGCCGCCCGCGCCCCGGCCGTCCGCGTCGAACCCGCCCACGCCGCGGCCGCCCACGCCGAGCCCGCGAAGACCCCGCGAAGCAAGAAGGCCACGGCCATCTCTGCGCCGCCCCCCCCGCCCGCGCCCGTAAGGCCGGTGTTCACGCTCGACGGCCCGATTCCGCCCGAGGCGGCCGGGTTACCGAACAAGGTCGGCGCACTGCTCGGGATCGGGCAGCAGACGCTCGGCATCAAGACGTTCCGCCCCGGTCAGGCCGAGGCGTTCGAGCACCTGGTCGGCGGTGAGGATCTGCTCGCCGTCATGCCGACCGGCAGCGGCAAGTCCCTGCTCTATCAGCTCACCTCGATGGTCGTCCCCGGCGTCACGGTCGTGGTCAGTCCGCTGATCGCGCTGATCAAGGATCAGCTCGACAAGATGGTCGCCAAGGGCGTGAGTGCCTGCAAGATCGACTCGACGCTGACGGTCAAGCAGCGCCGCGAGGTCGACGCGATGATCCGGGCCCCCGGCGGCAAGCTGCTGCTGACGACGCCGGAGCGGATGGCGGACCCCGAGTTCCGCGTGTTCTTGCGCGAGGCATGCGCCGGCGTCGGCGTCTCGCGGTTCGTCGTCGACGAGGCGCACTGCGTCTCGCAGTGGGGTCACGACTTCCGGCCCGCGTACCTGTCGCTGCGCAAGGCGCTCGAGGATGTGGGCCGCCCACCCGTGCTCGCGACCACGGCGACCGCACCGCCGCACGTCCGCGACGACATTCTGTTCCAGCTCGGGATCGAAGGCGCGACGATCGTCACGACGACGTTCGATCGCCCGAACCTCCACTACGAGGTCATTGTCTTCACCGACGACGACGACAAGATGAAGACGCTCGTCACGCTGCTCAAGAAGCTGCCGCGACCGGGCATCGTCTACTGCGCGACCGTCAAGAAGGTCGAGGAGCTCTACGAGGCACTCGGTCGCTGGGGCGTGCCCGTCGGCAAGTACCACGGGCGAATGACCAAGAAGGATCGCGACGACAGCCAGAACAAGTTCATGGCGTCGTCGGATCTCGTGATGATCGCGACGAACGCGTTCGGCCTCGGTGTCGACAAGGCGAACATCCGCAACGTCATCCACTATCACGTGCCCGGCTCGCTCGAGGCGTACGCGCAGGAAGCCGGACGCGGCGGTCGCGATGGCAGGCCCGCGCGGTGCGTGCTGCTGTTCTCCCCCGACGACGTCGCGATCCAGGAGTACTTCCTGTCCGGGACGTACCCGACCAAGCGGCAGGTCCGCATGGTGTACGAAGCGCTCGAGGCGTTCACGGATCTGCACCGCCAGGGCGGGCACCTCGCCGAGGACTCTCCACCGACCGTGGCGAATGTCGCGCTGTCCTCGAGCGTCGGCCAGCAGCGCACGCGCACCGTGCTGTCGCTCCTCAAGGACGAGAAGTTCATCATCGAGAAGGAAGGCGGGCTCTACTTCATCGCCGATCCGCCGGCCGAGCGCGCCGAGCTGATGGAGCGCGCGAAGCAGTACGAAGCGCGCCGGATCGCTGATCGCCAGCGCCTCGACTCGCTGCTCGGATACGTCAAGGCCCCTGGCTGTCGCAGCCAGGTGATCCTGACGTACCTCGGCGAGCCCGAGCCGCCGAAGTGCGGACGCTGCGACAACTGCCTGCGGTCGCGTGAAGCGGCGCTCGCCGCATCGACCGAGGCAACGCGCCTGGGTGCCTCGCTAACCCGGCAGCTCGACGACGAACCGCTCGAGGTCAAGCCGCGCCGCGAGATCAAGGCGCGCGTCGTCCGGATCGATCAGCCTGCACCGAACCTGCCCGCTGCTGCCGGCACCGAGGTCGCAGCGGTCACCGCGCCGGCCGCGCCCGCGAAGCCGGCGACCGTGCTCCGACGCAGTCACGCGAACCCGGCCGCCTCGCCCCCAGCGCCGGCCGTTGCGGCAGCGGACGCCAAGGTCAACGGCCACGCCACACCTGCGGCCGAAGCGCCGACCGTCCTCACGCGGAAAAAGCCGCAGCCGGCCGAGCAGGACGAAGAGCTCGACGATGACGATGATGATGACGACGACGACCTCGAGGACGGCGAGCTCGTCGATGACGATGATCTCGACGACGACGAGGATGACGATGATGATGACGACGATGACGATGACGATGACGACGACTACGAGGTGATCGACAAGACGGCGGCCGAGCTCGCCGAGGAGGGCATCGAAGGCCCCGGCGAGATCACGGTGCTCGCGCGCAAGAAGGTCCCCAAGGTCCCGAAGCAGCGACCGCTCCGCGCCGACGAGACGTCGCCGTCCGCGACTGCTGCCGAGGCCCGCCGCCGCCGTCGTCGCCGCCGGCGCAAGCGACGCGCGATGCTACCTCCGAAGAGCGCATTCATGACCCCCGTGCTGTCGTCCGCCAGCCCGATGCCCGATGGCACGGCGCGGCGGCCCGGTGGTGGCGGTGGTGGCCCGGTGATCGAGTACGTGCGCGGTCCGATGCGGATCGCCGCTGCACCGGTTGCCTCGGCCAATCCCAACGACTCCGGCGTCGGCAATCGCCGGCGCGGCAAGAAGCTGCGACCGTGGGAACGCGGCGGTAATGGCGGCGGTGGCGGTGGCGGTGGCCGCGGTGGTGATCGCTCGCGCTCCGATCAGCGTGGCCCGCGTCCCGACGGACCTCGTC
>JACCQV010000702.1 GCA_013813945.1 Deltaproteobacteria bacterium
GGTCAGAGTCGTCGCATCTGCGATCGCGAACGGCACGTCGAGCTTCTTGGCGAGCGTCTGAGCGAGCAGCGTCTTGCCCGAGCCCGTGGGCCCGATCATGAGGATGTTGCCCTTCTGGAGCTCGACATCGCCGGCCTTGCCGCGCATCCCGATCCGCTTGTAGTGATTGTAGACGGCCACCGAGAGGGCGCGCTTGGCAGCCTTCTGGCCGACGACGTAGCGGTCGAGCTCGTCGACGATGGCGCGGGGCGGCGGGTACTTGGGCCGCTCGGACGCCTCCTCCTTTGCGAGGATGTCGTTACACAGCGTCACGCACTGGTCGCAGATGAACACCCGCGGACCGCTGATGAGCTTTCGCACCTCGCGCCGCTGCTTTCCGCAGAAGGAGCAATGGAACTCTTCCATCCAGCCCAATTCTTACATGTTACGGGGGCCTGGCAATAGGCGCGATCACCCTTTGCGCTCTCAGAACGGGTAGGACGGTCTGGTCCGGAGCGAACAGTCACAGGTGCTTGTGCCCGGGCCCAGAGCGCGGGATCACTCTGCCGTGCGTGCGGTCGTGATCTGTGCGGAACCTGACGTCCCCCAGGACGCGGGTGCCGTCGCGACCCTGCTCGGGGAGCTGGGCTGCCGGGCCACGCTGGGCCGGTTCGACCTCGGGGGGCTCGACCTCGACGCCCTGGCCAACCGGGCACCCAATGTGGTGATCGTCGAGGCCGGCGACGACATTGCGCGTGCGCAGAAGACGATCAAGCGGCTGCGCGACGACGGGCCACTGGTCGAGGTTCCGATCCTCGTCGCCGTGACGGTGGCGCGGCTCGCCGCCCTCGACTTCTCGGTCGGCTTCGATGACTTCGTGCTGATGCCGATCGTGCCTGCCGAGCTCTATGCGCGGATGCGCCAGCTCGACTGGAAGACCGCGACGTTTGGCTCCGACGAGGTGCTGAAGATCGACGATCTCGTGATCGACATCGCCGGCTACGAGGTCCGGATCGCGGGGCGCCGCATCGAGCTCACGCACCAGGAGTTCGAGCTGCTGCGCTACCTGGGACAGCATCGCGGTCGCGTCTTCACGCGTGAGGCGCTCCTGGAACGCGCATGGGGCTACCGCTACGCAGGGGGGACCCGCACCGTGGACATCCACGTCCGCCGCGTCCGGGCCAAGCTGGGTGAAATGGGATCGTGGATCGAGACTGTCCGCAACGTCGGCTACAAGCTCCGCGGTTAGGGTAAAGTCGAAGACGTGGCGGGGCGGGCCTCGATCGTCGGCGCTGCGGTAACGCACGTGGGGAACGTGCGCGAGCACAACGAGGACGCGCACTACTTCGATGCCGACCTCGGGCTCCTGATCGTCTGCGATGGGATGGGCGGGCACGCGGCGGGCGAAGTGGCGAGCGCGATCGCGATCAAGACGATCCGCGATCGGTGGGCCGATTCGGAGACGCAGGAGATCGCGGACGTCTGGCTCGACCGCGGGACCGCGATCGCCAAGAAGCAGCTCCTGGCGTGGCTGCGCGATGGTGTGCTCGCAGCACATCAGGCGATCGTCGCCGAGGCAGAGCGGGATACGGCGAAGAGCGGCATGGGCACGACGATGGTGGCCGCCATGCTCGTCGGCAGCGAGTTGATCTTTGCGCACGCGGGCGATTCGCGCGCGTACATGGTCCGCGACGGCATCTCGACGCAGCTCACCGAGGACCACACGCTGCTCCAGCGACTGCTCGCAGCAGGGATCGATGTCGACGTCTCCGGCGACGGCGCGAAGTTCCGCAGCATGCTGACCAACGCGCTCGGGATCGGGCAGGAGTGCAAGGTCTCGACGTTCGTCGTGCCGCTCGCCGATGGCGATCGGTTCATGCTGTGCAGCGACGGGATCAGCGAATACGTCGAGGAGGCCGAGGTCGGCGAGGTCCTCGTCAAGCAGCCGAGCCCGGCGCGTGCTGCGCAGAAGCTGGTCGAGCTCGCGCTCGAGCGCGGTGGCGCCGACAACGCGACCGCGGTCGTCGTCCGCGTCCTCGAAGCAGGCGACAACCCGCTGCCCGCGGCCCAGCGTCGCCGCGACGACCTGACGATCAGCCTGTGCGATCTGTGGACGGAGAAGGTCTCCCCCCAGCAGCGGCTGCGGGCGATGCGGATCGCCGTGACGCGCGAGATCCCCGCTGGCGACAAGCTGCCGGCTCACTCGTTTGGCGATCGCGTCGCGTGGATCGTCGTCGAGGGCGAGGTCAACCAGCACGGCGAGCCGCTCGGACCGGGCTCGTTCATCTATCCCGAGTCTCTGGTCGCCGGCTCGCAAGCTCCCGCCAACGAGGCGCTCGCGGTGGCGCGCACCGAGGTCCGTGCGGTCTCGATCCGCAGCGACGACTTCAAGGAGCTGTGCGACGAGGATCCCGAGCTGGGCGAGGCGTTGCTCGAGAGTCTCGCCGTGATCATGCGGGGCGGTCGCGATTCGTCACCAGCGATGCCTGCCGCGTCGACGAACCCGGACTTCGCTCACGCGACGACGGATCCGAGTCTGGTGCCGCTTCCGAGTGCCTCGGCGAGCGATCCGGAGATCGTGATCACGCCGATGACGGAGGCGGGCTCTGAACCGGACCTCCTCGTCACGAAGCGCTCGGCCGAACCCGACATGGAAGTCTCGCTCGAGATGGAGGCGGATCTTCCGCCCGAGCGCGTGGTCGAGCGAGCTCCGGTTGCACCCCACAGCGAAGACTCACACCCCGAGATCACGGTCTCTCGCGACGATGGAAGCGCAAAGGTCACGGAGACGGTGACCGAGACGAGCGAGCAAACCCTGAGCCTCACGGTGGAGGAGGCCAGCCGGTCGCGGCCTGTGACCGCCGATGACGGCGCGTCGGCGTCCGGAACGATCGACGATGTCGACCTGCCGGCGGACCGGCCGCGGCGGGTTTCGGACGGCTGGGGCGAAGAGTGATCGTTCAGCGAGCGTAGTCGGTGAGATCCATCGTGATCTCTCCGAGCTCGGTCGACGCGGTGACCTTGAGCGGGACGCGATCGGCATCGTCGGAGAGCCACACGGTGAATGTCCGCGCGGGCTTGTTCGACTCGATCGTCATGTTCGGCTTCGCACGGTACGACTTGCCCTCGAACATGATCGCGCGCCGGTTGCCGAGGGTTCCGCCGATCGTCTGCTCGCCGGCGTAGGTCACGTCGATACGCCACAACCGGCGACCGCCGATCACGAACACGGTACGGGTCGCTCCGCGGGTCGCCTTCCAGCCGCGGAGCTGAGCCATCGCGGTGTGCGCGTCGTTGACCACGACGTTGCCGAAGTTGATCTTCTGCGTCCTCGGTTGCGCGTCGGTCGGACGTTGATACGTGACCTCCGCGATCCCACCCGCGAACTTCGCGCTCGCGGTCGTGCGCTTGCCGCTGTTGACGATCAGCGACTCCAGCGAGATCGGGCGACCGGTTCCGACGTCGATCACCGAGGTGGCCTCGTCACTGATCTGCTTGATCAGTGCCGCCGCGCCTGCAGTCGCCGCGCGCGACTTGACGACGATCACCTGGCGACCTTCGAGCTCGCCGGGTTGACCGACGGCAAGCTGCGCTTCCCCGGCGAGCACGCCGGAGATGTGGACCTCGAACGCCATCGTCTCGCCGGGATGGAGTCCGAGCGTGTCGGCGGGTTCCGCCGTCGCGGCGGTGGGTGCCGGTTGCTGAGACGTCATCGCGTCCGCACCGGCGCAACCGACCAGGACCCCCAGGAGCCATGCGCGTCGCATCCCTATGGATGAACGACTCCGGGCTCATCCGCAAGCGGTGGTAGCGTTCCGTCGTGGGAACCGTCACCAAGGTCGGCATCACGCTCGGAGATCCGGCAGGAATCGGCCCTGAAATCGTCGCCGCCACCCTCGCTGCAGCCCCGGTTGAATGGCGCGAGCGCTGCGTCGTCTACGGCGACCGCGAGCCCCTCGAGCGCGGTGCGCGGGCGATCGGCGTCACCCTTCCCGAGCTGACCATCGTCGGCGACGGCACGGGCGCGCGCGCGAACCCGGGTCAGCCCGACGACGCCAGTGGTGCCGCGCAGGTCGGCTATCTCGAGGCGACGATCGCGGCCGCGCAACGCGGTGAGGTCGCCGCGATCGTGACCGCGCCGATCTCGAAGACATGGGCCAAGCGCGCGGGCTTCGCGTTCCCGGGTCACACCGAGATGCTCGCAGCGCGGCTCGGCGCACGCGACGTGGTGATGATGTTCGCGGGCCCCAGGCTGAAGGTCGCTCTGGCAACCGTGCACGTCCCGCTCGCGAAGGTCGCCGAGACGCTGACGACCGCCGGCCTGCGCCGCACGATCGAGCTGCTGGCGGAGTCGCTCGTGCGCGACTTCGCGATCGCTGCGCCACGGATCGGTGTCGTCGGGCTCAATCCACACGCGGGCGAGGGCGGGCTGCTCGGCACCGAGGACCGCGACGTGATCGCGCCGGCACTGTCCGCGCTCGCACCCGCGACGCTCGCGGGGCCGCTCGTTCCCGACGCCGCATTCCGCGACGCGCTGCACGGCCGTTATGACGCGCTCGTCGCGATCTATCACGACCAGGGCTTGATCCCGGTCAAGCTCGTCGACTTCGACGAGGCGGTGAACGTCACGCTCGGACTGCCGATCGTCCGGACCTCGCCGGATCACGGCACCGCGTACGACATCGCGGGCAAGGGCATCGCGCGTTCGATCTCCATGCAGCGCGCGCTGTCGCTCGCGCACGACATGATCGAGCGTCGTCGCTGAGCTACTCGATCGAACCGCTGGCTAGTACAGCGCCTTGAGCGCCTCGGAGTCCGCGATGATCACCTTGCGGCCCTCCGTGAGGATCAGCCGCTTGCGCTTGAACGTCGACAGTGTGAGCGACACCGTCTCGCGCGTCGACCCGATCAGGTTCGCGAGCTCCTGATGCGTGATCTTGAGCGCGACGAGCGTGCCGCGCGCATCGTCCACTCCGTACTCGCTCGCGAGCTTGACCAGCAGCTCGGCGAGCTTCGAGGACACGTCGCGGAACACGAGCGCCTCGACCTTGTTCTCCAGCTCGCGGCGCCGAACGATCATGAGCCGCGTCATCGCGAGGCCGAGTGCCGGGTGGCTGTGGATCAGCTCCTCGAAGTGAACGCGATCGATCTCGGAGAGCAGAGCGTTCTCGACTGCCTCGGCCATCTCGGTGCGCGGACCGCCGTCGAGCAGACAGCTATCGCCGAACAGCTCGGCGGGACCGTGATAGGCGAGGGTCAACGATTTGCCGTCGCGCGTGACCTTGCTGACCTTGATGCGACCGCCGTGTACGAAGAACAACGAGCGGCCCGGATCTCCAGGCAAGTAGATGACGTCGCGACGCCGTGCCTCGCGGAGCTCGACGCGCTCGGCCATGCGAGCGATTGCGTCGGGCCCGAGGTCGGCCAGCAGCGGTACCTTGCGGAGATACCAGAGGACGCGCTTCGGATCGGGCACGGCAAAAATGTAGCATAGCTTGCATCTGGATGGCCGCGTGTCGGGCGGATTACCAATGGTGAGGTCGGGTCAATGGACATATGACGGGTCCACCCGGTGCCGCTGATGCCCGTCCTGTCCGCGCTCATCGCAGCTTTCCGACGAGGATCGTGATCCCACCCATCGTCAATGCACCTGCGATCGCCAGCGAAGGCGCGCGATGCGCATCGATCCACCCGGACGCCCCGGGCACCACATCGCGCGAGATCAGGATCGCCATCGCGTTGTTGATCAGGTGGGCGGTCATCGCGGGGATCACGGAGTGTGACCGCACGGTCAGCACACCTGCCAGCACACCGAGTGTGAACGTCGGGATCAGCTGGATCACGGACAGGTGATAGCCGGCGAACACGAGGGCGGAGATCAAGACCGCCAGGGTCGGCGCGAACCTCGTGGCGAGTGAACGCACCAGGATGCCCCGGAAGATCAGCTCCTCGCAGATCGCGGGCAGCACGGCAAGGGCGAGCACGGCGACGATCAGGTGCGGTCCGTCAACGATGTCCTGCAGCGTCTCGACCCCACCCTCGGGCAGCGGCAACAGATCGATCACGTTGAGGTTCAGGTACCAGGCGGACGAACCGATGAGCATCGCCGCCCCGACGTAGCGGCGCGCCGGGACCACGAGCCCGAGCGCTGCCACAGGAAGCGGGTGCATCACCAAGCCGACCACCGCCACGGCGACGAACGTGAGCTCTGCAACGATCACGGCCACCACCGGAGATCCGCCCGCCCCGACCACGATGCCCGCCGCGAGGAGGAACGACCCGAGGGCGGCCGCGACCAGCCCGACAGCGCCGAGCACCGAGAAGGCTGGGCCGCTCCCCGCGTGATACAAGCGTGGTGTGCGTGGTTCGCTCGGGATCGTCATCGGCCTGATCGTCGGTGCCGGCGGAATGTATCTCGTGCTGCGTCCGCCATGGGGCGGGGCAGCGGTCACGACGCCCAGCGATGCTGGAGTAGTGTCGATGGCCCCTGCCGATGCGGGCTCGGGGAAGCCGAAGAAGAAGAAGAAACGCCGGCCGCCGGGGACGGTCGCGACCCCTGGTTCCCCCGATGAAGAGGAGTACTACGAGGAGACCGAGCCGCTCCCCGTGCTCACCGATGCGGACCGCCGGCTCGAGTGGCGCGGCGACGATGTCTCGCTGCCGGCGACCAAGCTCGACATGGGCGCGGGTGGCGAGGCGCGCAAGCTCGACGACAACGAGATCAACGCGACGATTGGCAGCCAGGCGGGTGGCGTCCGCGACTGCGTGATCCAGGGCGCGACCGGTACGGACCTGCGTGCCACGATCACCGTGAAGCTCGTCGTCGACCGCGCCGGCAAGGTCAGCAAGAGCAAGCTCCACGCGCCGCGCTACCTGTTCGACAAGGGCCTCCTGAACTGCGCCCAGCGCTCGCTGCGCTCGATGAAGTTCCCCGCGACCGGCGCCCCGACGCTCGTCACGCTGCCGATCTCGCTGGGCTAGGAGCAGGGCTGGTCAGTTACCGTTGTCGTTGACCTTCATGTCGTCGTCAACGTCAAAGACGTTAACTGACCACCACTGGGCTAGCCGCGTCGCCGGATCAGCGCGAGAGGGCCGCGTTGAAGTAGGCGTCCTGCGGAGACGACAGCCAGATCTCGTAGGTCGTGAGGCCGAGGCCGGGCGGGACGGAGAAGTCCTGGCGGAACGTGCCGTCGGCGCTGGTCACGGCGCGACCGAGCGGGTGCGGGCTCGCGCCGTCGCGGCCCGCGGGCGAGAGGTAGACGTCGATCGGGTGATCGGGGAGGCCGCGGCCCCCGACGGTGACGCGGGCCTCGACGTGGAGGACGTCACCGCGATAGGCGCTGGCGTCCGCCATCGTGATCTCGAGGCGCGGCGTCTGCTTCGCGGGATCCTGCGTGACCGCGGGGAGGTTCGGATCGGGCGTGATGCGATCGGGACCGGGCGCGGCGCTCCCGCTGCCACCGCCGGTGCCGGTGGCGCCGTCGAACGTGCCGCTCGCGGGCGACTGGTCGAGCGACTGCTTCTTGTCGGCGAGTTGCTGCGCGCTGAGGCCGCTGATGTCGCCCTCGAGCTGCGTGTAGCTGTTCTCGTACTGCTTCGGCTTCGCGAACGGATCCTCGGCACGCGGGCGATGCAGCGTCTTGTTGTCGGCGCCGGTGACCTCCATGCGGAGCGCGGCACCACCGAGATCGACGCGCTGCCAGCGACGCTCGGGGAACCACACCTCGACGAAGGCGTGCGCCTCGTTCTGGACGTAGCGCGTCGGGATGCCGAGCGCGTTCGCGGTGACCATGAAGGCGAATGCGCGATGGCGGCAGACGCCGAGCTGGGTATCGCAGAGGTCGCGGTAGATGTCGCCCGAGCTCCGCGGCAGCGCGCCTTCCTTGAACGCGCGGAAGTACGCGACGAGCTTGTTGAACGCGACGCCGAGCTCCATGTCCGCGTCGACGCGCAGCTTCTCGAGCGTGATCGCCGCGGCGCGGCGCTGCGCATCGGGCACCTGCGGCTTGAGCTCGGGCGGCGTCATCGCGGCGACCGTGCGTGACGTGTAGCGGCCGCTGGTCGGCAGCGACGGGGCGAAGTAGCCGGCGTCCGCGTCGGCGAGGAACACGAGCCGGATGGTCCCGCTCGCGCTCGATTCGTCGCTGCGCACGAAGAAGTTGTCGGCGCCGTCCTTCGAGAACTCGAGCCGCGCCTTCGGGCTCGCCTCGTACGACAGGATCCGCATGTCGGGCGCCACGCTCGGCAGCGGGACGTCGACGCCCGGCGACAGCTTGATCAGCACCGAGCCCCAGAACCGATCGCGCGTCTTGTCGGTGGTGCCCCCGACCGAGATCCCGGAGAGCGCCGTGCGGCCGACCACGAGGGTGTAGTCCGTGCCGACGCTGTCGAACGAGCTCATCCGCTTGAACGGCAGCACGTCGGGGTTGAACACGCTGACGTAGTGCAGCGTGCCGTCGGGGCCGGTGCTCGAGTCCGGCGTCATCGAGGTCTGGCGATCCGCGGCAAACCCCGGCTCGCCGAGCACGGGCTCGCCCTTGGTCGCCTTGTCGGGCCGCTCGACCGCCGGCTTCGGCAGCACCTTGTCGCCGGCGGCGATCGCGGCGGGCGATCCGCTGCCGGTCTGCCCGATCAGCGGCGTCGGGCGGTCACCCGTCGGCCCCTCGAGATCCTCGTGCAGCTTCGGGCGCGCGGCCTGCTGCGCGATCGCCACGCCGGCCACGGCGAGGACGGCCAGCACGGCGAGCGTCGGACGCGTCGTCATCGGCACGATGATGACACGAGGCGAGCCGCATCGCAGGTGGCAGACCCGGGACCGGGCCTCGGAAGCTCCCCGGGCTGCCCGTTGCCGGCTGGGCTGCTGTCGCGGGGAGGGCGGCGCCCGTATGATGCGGCCGCGCATGGCCGCAGCGAAGACCAGGCTCGCGAAGGCGGCGAGGACCGCGGGCGCGCCGCTGCTGAAGGCCGACGAGCGTTCGCTCATGATCCGGGCGGGCACGGTGTTCGCGCTGGCGAGCGGCGGGGCGGCGATGACGGCGGCCGCCGCCGACGCGCTGTTCCTGTCGGAGCTCGGGCCGGCCCACCTCGGCGAGGCCGTCGCGATCTCGAGTGCGCTGCTCGCGGTCGTGCTCGCGGCCGTGGGTGGGCT
>JACCQV010000709.1 GCA_013813945.1 Deltaproteobacteria bacterium
GCGTTACTCGAAGCGATCGCGACAAACGATCCGCGCCGGAACGTCCTGATCAGCGAGCTGATCGCGCTCGCCGCGGACGCCGATCCAGAGGTCGGTCGCGCGGCGGTCGCCGCCCTGCGCCGATCGCGCGACGGATCGGAGTAGACGTGGAAGAGCTCCGGCGGCCGAGCAGGTCGAGGCCGTGCTCGCGCGACCCGTGGGGCGAGTAGATAGAAGATTATCGTCGCGGGTGCCAAACAGCGCTCGCTACCCAGTAGCCTTGTTGGGTGAAGCTAACGATCCTTCTGGTCTGCGGTCTGGTCGCATGCAAGACCGACAAGGGGGATCCACCGTCATTGCCGGGGACCCAACTTGGTCCTCGTCCCACGAGCAGCAACTCGTCTGGGCCGACCGCGGACAGCGGAAAACCAGCGCTGTGCAGGCTCGATAAGCCGCGGTTCTTGCACCTTCGCGCCATCCGCGCGGAGCTCTCTGGAGACGGCTGGGCCAAGGCGTTGATTGCGGATGCTACCAAACAGAACGTCATCGCACCGGCCGAGCCGAAGTCGACGATCTTCGATATCCTCGGTGTGAGCGCTGCGGCGCTGAAGGGCAACCCGGATGCGATCAAAGCCGCGTTCGCGACCAGCCTCCGAAGACCGCCAACGTCAGCATGCAGCTCGAGTACGACGAGATCTGGCTGACATGGGACGAGCAGGACCACATCACGCTGCGCAGAGTTCAGATCAGACCGGAGATCAAGAGACCCTGGGCGATGGTGAACAAGCAGGCAGCGGAGGCGAAAAAGTCACTCGATGAGCTCGTGAATCCGTGGGCCGACGTCCACATCACGATCACGACGGAGCGGAGCAAACGCCGCATGCTCATGCCCGAGGACCTGAAGAAATGTGGTGGCGTGTTCCGGTGCCAGGAGGCGGCGCTCGGCACGAGGACCCGTGACTCGTACCAGTACACGTACGGCCGCGACTGGTCCAAGACCGAGAAGATCACGTCCAGTGGCCGGTCAGTCGTGCGCAATGACTCCAAGCTCGGCTTCGGCTACGAGGAAAATATCGCGGGTCATCGCGTAGGCCATGACCGCGCCCGACTCACCGACAAGCTCGAAGTCTATTTTACCGCGCTGCCGGAGCCCTCGAACGAGTGGCTCGAGAAGCTGCTGACGTCCGGCAAGACCGAGACCCGCAACGGCGTGCCGAGTCGGTGCGGCAGCGACTCCGGCAGGGCCGTGTGCTTCTCGCAGGAGCAGTGTCTCGACACCTTCGTCGGATCGGTGACGGATACGACGAAAGGCAAGATTCACCTGAACTCGATCGAGTACTCGGAGGTTCTCGAAGCATCGAGCAAGCCATTCCCCAGCGGAACCTCGCGGACCAGCTCTGCCATCGGCTCGGAGCAGGCGAACGGAGGCTCGGAACATCCAGCGGGCATCACGGCGTCTGCGCCCGACGTGAACGACGTCTACGCGCGGTTCCGCGCGGTCGCGATGACCATGCCGGCGGCGGCGGGCAGCATTCGGCCAACGCTCTACGATCAGGAGGGAGGCGGGAATTCGGGAGGGGGGCCGACCCCGCCCGGCGTGTGCGACACGTGGCGCCTGCCGGGCCAGCGCACGCTCTGCAAGATCTTCAAGATGGAGAAGACCAAGGAGTTTGCGGCCACCTATACGAGCGATGACGACGTCGCAAAGGACGATCCGGTCGTCGAGAGCATGTTCCCTGCCATCAATCCCGCTGCCGGGTATTTCACGACGGTGTTCGCGGCGATCGCTCCCAAGCACTGGCGGTTCGTGATCGCACTCGAAACCGCACGACAACAGATCATGAAGAAGTACGGCATCGGCACCTGGAGGAAGAACGAGAAGTGCCCCGACTCGAAGTGCACCGCTCGAGAGGACCAGCTCGGAAACTTGGTCGAGTCCGCCTTCGATCGAAGCTCGTGGGAACTGTCGTTGTTGATCGGTGGCTGGGAAAATCTGAGGGTTCCACTCGACAATCCGTGGATCAACGAGCACACAGCCGGTTGCTATTCGCTTCCGGGTACTCCTCGAGTCGAGCTCGCCGTCGACTCCTGGCGCAATACCTTCACGTCCGCTGCCGATTGGTGGAAGGCCAACGATCCGACGATCTTCAAGCACCTGACCGACGTCTGCGGTGGAGAGTCCTACTGTGGTGAGTGCACCTGCCTGTACCTCGGTTACAAGTGGTTGCAGAACCGGCCTGGCTGGACCGTCGACAGGCTCGGCGACGCGTTTGCCGGTGTGTGTACCAACAAGGGCAACGCCGCTTTCAAGCGCGCGGATGCGACCTACGGAGCCGCCATCCGCAAGGTACTGAAGTTCTAACTGAGCAACGTGTGAATCGAAGCAGAAGCGACGGAAGCTGTCCTCGACATGACGGAGGTCGGTCACGCGGCGGTCACCGTCCTGCGCTGACTAGCGACGCGGCGGCGGGCGCACGCCGCGCTGCTTGTAGGCGGCGTAGTCGGCGACGATCGTCGCGTGATCGAAGACGAGCGGGCTGGAGAGGGCGTCGGGCGCGCTGATGATCGCGCGCTTCGCGTCATCGCCGCCGACGGGCGTGCCCTTCGCGCGGCCGATGAAGACCGTCGACATCGTGTGCATCCTGCGATCGCGCGACGGGTCGGAGTAGACGTGGAACAGTTCGGTGATCTCGACGTCGAGCTCGGTCTCTTCCTTCGCCTCGCGGACCGCGGCGTCGATCGCCCACTCACCTTCGTCGACGAATCCGCCCGGCAGCGCGAAGCCCTTGGGCTCGTTGCCGCGCTCGATGAACACCAGCTCGCCTGGACGGCCATCGATCTCGATCAGGATGTCGACCGTCGGCGTCGGGTTCTTGTACTCGCCGGAATCGTTGCCACTCACGGGTTGCCTCCTGCGAGCGGTCCCTCGATCCAGGCCGCGAGCGCTGCTTTGAGCTTCGCCGCGTCGGGATCGGAGTCCGCGATGTTCGTGCGCTCCTCGGGATCCTTCTCGAGATCGTAGATCTCCCAGCGCGAGTCGCTGATCCGGTAGAAGACGTGGCGCTTGCCATCGGCAGAGACCATCGACTTGGCATCGTGATCCCACTTGGGCTCCGGCAACAGCTCACCGAACGCCGGCTTGGGCGGCAACGTCCCGGTGAATGCGGGGACCAGGCTGCGGCCCCGCCACGAGGCGGGTGGCTTGACGCCGAACAACGCGGCGATCGTCGGCGCGAGGTCGATCAGCTCGACGACGTCCTTCGCCAGCTTCGGCTCGACGCCGGGCACCCGGAAGATCAGCGGAACGTGGATCAGCTCGCGATACAGCGTCTGACCGTGGAAGAACATCTTCTCCCCGGCGAACGTGTGCGTGCCGAAGGCCTCGCCGTGGTCTGACATCAAGATGACGGTCGTGGTCTTGGCGAGCCCGGTCCGGTCGAGTGCATCGAGCAGCGTGCCGACCTGATCGTCGGTGACCGCGATCTCGTAGTCGTACTTCTGCTTCAGCGCCTCGGTGCCGCGCTCGGTGATCTTGAAGCCGTCGTGCGTCATGTACGTCGAGTGCGGCTCGAACAGGTGGACCATCATCGCGAACTTGGTCTGCGCCTTCGCGAGCTCCTCGAGCTTGGTGATCGACTTCGCGAGGATCCGCGGTCCGGCGATGTCGTGGTTCGATCCGGAGATGCTGAGCGCGCCCGTGTTGTCCCAGAGCTTCGCGCCCTGGCCGACGTTTGCATCGACGGTCACGTCGCTGCAGGTGTCGGGGTACTTCGTGCGATCGCAGAAATAGAAGTGCGAGCTCTCGCCGATCGTGGTGAAACCTGCCGGCGCGAGCACCTCGAACAGGAAGTCCGCGTCGTCGAGCACCCTGGGGTAGCTCTTTTTCATCTTGTCGACCTTGAGCTGCGACGGATAGCGCGAGGTCAGGAACGACGGCACCGAGCGCGGCGTGTTCGGTGCCTGCGCGAACGCATTGGCGAACATCACGGAGCTCTTCGCGAACGCATCGATCCGCGGCGTCAGCGACTTGCCGTCGCGCTGATAGCCGCTGACGCCAAGGCGATCGGCGCGCAGCGTGTCGACGAAGATCACGAGGACGTTGGTTCCACCGAGTCCCGCGACGGCGGGCGCAGGCCCGGCGCCCGCATCGGCCGGCGTCGGAACCGGTGCGGCGTCAGGCGTCTGGTTCGCCGCTTCGATCGGCGCATCGCCGCCGACGCAGTTGTCATCGACGCCGTTGCCAGGAACTTCCTTCGCGGCCGGATTCACGTAGGCGTCGCCGTCATCGCAGTCGGGGCCGCCGAAGAATCCCGAGAAGCCGTCGCCATCCGGATCGCGGAACTTGCGCAGGATGCCGACGACGCGTGCGCCGATGTACGAGCGCTCGGTGATCGCCGTTCGAGTCGGCTCGGACGGGCCGCCTAAGGCGAGGACTGGCAGCGCGAGTGCGATCGCGACGCCCACGGCGACGATCGCGCCTCGCGCCGGGATGCGCTCACGCACCTTCGCGAGCGGACCGTACGCGAGCACCGCGAGCACGATAGCGACCACGGGTACCATCACCGGCGCGATCAGAGAGCCGAGACTCAGCGCCTGGTAGTCGAGCTTCTTCAGCACCACGAAGCCGCCGGCCGCCGCGATCAGCGCGAGTCCGCCGAGGACCATGAGCACCGTCAGCGAGGCGCCGACCTTGCGGAGTGGTCGCCACAGCGGCTCGATCCCCACCACCGCGCCGGTGACGACGCGGGCCGCGCGATACAGGGGCAGCGCGCCTGCCGCGAGCACCGGTAACCCGCCGACCACGACCACGCCGAGCAAGAGCCCGCCGACGTTCTTGCGCTCGACATTGCCAACGAGCCCGATCGAGAGCTTGGCAATCACCAGGATGAACACCGCGCCGATCACGGATGCGGCGATCAGGATCGCGCTGACCCTGCGATCGAGCTCGGGGTCTTCGGCGAGCCGGCGGAGCCCGCCACGAATCCAGCCGACACCCCACGTCGCGTTGCCGGCGCCGAGCACGAGCCCCGTGGCGAGGGCGAGCGGGATGACGAACAGCGCCCACAGGCCGAGCAGCGCGGGGGCGAACCCGACGCCACCGCCGGTGTGGACGACATCGGCAAGGCCGACGACGAGCCCGGCACACAGCACGATGCCAACGCCGGTCGCGAACCCACAGCGATACGGAGGAGGAGACGAGTCGGACATCAGCTCGAACTCGTTACCACAGCTAACTGCGACGGACCTCGACGAGCACGCCTTCGACGAACCGAGGATCGATCTCCTCGTCCTTCACCGCTCCGAGAATCTGCTCGAGATCCGCGAGCCAGCCGTCGACGAGCTTGCCGACCATGGCCCCCGTGACGGAGAGCTGTGCCTCGCCGAGCCGGGATCGGATCGCGTCGAGCGCAGCTGCGCGCGCTGCGGGCGTCAGCCTTCCGTCCTTCATTCCCTGGTCACGCATCCGGGTCAGCTCGGCCTGCGAGAGCGCCTCGCCGCGCAGCTCGCCGCCAGCGACGGCTCGGGCAAGCGCCGTGCGGATGTGATCGTCGAGGTTCGGCCGCGGCTCGGGCGCCTGACCGGCGGCAATGACGTCGACGCCGAGTCCCTCGACGAGCGCGATCCGCAGGGTGAGCGCGGTCAGGATCTCGCCGGCGCGGCGGAGATCCGCCTGCGATTCGAACGGACGCATGCCCGTGGTCGGCGGCTCATCGGCGACCCGCGAGAACAACGGTCGCGGCGAGCACAGCCCGGCGACGAGCTCCTTGGCCGGCGATCCGGCCGTCACCGAGCGTGCGGCAAGTGCCTGGGCGAGGCGCGCGATCTTGGTGGTCACCGTGTAGCCGACGCGAAACAGCCGCGACAGCCCGATCGATCCGAGCCCGGATTTCGCGCGCTCGAGATCACCGCGCGAGATCACCTCGAGCCCGAGCGACACCGTCGCGGTCGCGTACAGCGCGCCACGGCGGACGACCTCGGA
>JACCQV010000722.1 GCA_013813945.1 Deltaproteobacteria bacterium
TCCCAGACCTGCATCGCCGCCGCATAGCGGCCTGTCTCGGTCTGCGCCCGCGCCGTGTCCCAGTCATTGCGGAATTCGTGGTCGTCATAGATGGCGCGGATTCCGACGCCCTCGATCAGACGCCGCGCCGCGGGTGCGGTTCGCAGCTCGGCATGCCGGGAGCGGTACTCGGCCACAGTCTGTGCGATCGGGCCGTTGTCGGTATAGGGGAAATCACCCAGCGAGATGTACAGCTGGGGCTCGGCGGCGAGCACGTGATCGATCAGGTCACTGTCGAACATCGGATTTGGGTCGAAGTCCGCAGACACCGCGATCCGCACCGGCCCGGTCGCAGCATCGCTGGGCGCCGTGCGCGCACGACACGGCCCGTATCGCGACGGACCGGCCGCAACGAGTATCTCGTATGCGTGATCCGGAACCAGTCCAGTCACATCGATGATGCCGATGCCGTCCTCGAGCTGAACCGTCTCGATCGTCACGAGATCGTCGCCGGTGCTGACCTCGACATCGACCTCGGTACCGCCACCACGACTCCAGATCGCGACGAGCAAGGCGGTCGGCGTCGGATCGTAGACGGCCGCGACGAGCTCGTCGGCGCCCCGGTTGTCTCCACAGCCGAGCGCGGCGCTCGCGCTCGCAGCGCCGATGAACCGTGCCCATTCGCGGCGCGTCAGCTCGAACGGGCTCCCGGATCGCCGCGACATCGCCGGCCAGCGTATCAGCTAGGAGCTTCGACTACCGAAGCGCGGAGGTCATGTGCGGCACGCGATGTGCTCTGTTTCGATATATGCGCACTCATCTCCCGAAGTTGATGTTGATCGGCGTGGGCGGCGGTATTGCCGCATACCTGTTCGGACGGCGCCGTCATCCAGGTGCGCCCACGCGCACGGAGGATCTGCTGGCCCCCGACCCGGCAGATCCGGTGCAGAGCATGGACGCGCTCGATCAGCTCGACCTCGATGATCTCGATGTCGATGCGCTGAGCATGGCCGAGGGCACGGGCGAGTTCGAACGCGCTACGCTCGACAGCCCCGCGGACACCACGCTCGATGCGAGCGGACAGTCGTCGAGCGAGGTCGGCGACCTCTACGGTGTGCACACGCCGCGTGCGTTGGATCGCGCGCACCCCGATGACGATGCCGCGATGGACGAAGGTCAGAACTGGATCGAGGCGCTCGAGACCAGCGCCGCGGAGAACGGGCCACTGCCCGAGGAGCCGCTCGACAGCATCGTCGATGACGACGATGTCTACGGGGCGCCGCATCCCTCTGACTCTGACGACACCCCCGTCGCCGATCGCGGGTCGGGTGGTCCAGCGGGTATCTAGACCCGGCCGATCGCGTAGGCTCCCCGCGTGACCCAGACCCGCATGGAGCTCGCCGGCCTCACGACGCACGTTGTCGGTCCTACCGACGCGAAGACCACGGTCGTGCTCCTGCACGGGTTCGGCGCCCCAGGTGATGACCTCGTGTCGCTCGCGTCCTATCTCCAGCGGGGTGCGGGGGTGACCGCGCGCTTCGTGTTTCCCGAAGCACCGATCGAGCTCGGTGGGCTGTACGGCGATTCGCGGGCATGGTGGCGACTCGATCTCGCCAAGCTCGAGGCGGACCTTCGGAGCGGCGCGGTGCGCGATCGCCGCACCGAGGTTCCGGAAGGCTTGCCCGAGGTTCGCGCGCAGCTCTCGCGCTGGCTCGACGAGCTCTGCACGAAGCTCTCGTTCGGGGCCGACGAGGTCGTGCTCGGCGGCTTCTCGCAAGGCGCGATGCTCGCACTCGATGTCGCGCTGCATCGGCCGGCGCCACCCGCAGGATTGATCCTGATGTCGGGGACGTTGCTCGCCGAGAGCGAGTGGAGCCCGCGGATGGCGTCACTGAAGGGCGTGCCCGTGATGCAGTCACACGGCAAGCACGACACGCTGCTGCCGTTCTCGATCGCCGAGCTGCTCCGCGATCAGTTGATCGCGGCCGGTGCGGTCGTCGACTGGCAGCCGTTTGCCGGTGCGCACGAGATCCCGCCGCCCGTGCTCGCCGCTGCGGCAAAGCTGCTGCTCGCGCGCGGCTAGTGCCCTGGATCAGAAGTTCGGGAGCAGCCCCTGAGATTCGAGGGTGCGCCCGCAGAAGCGCTTGAGGCTGGCGAACGCGGGGCGAACACGGCGACGTGTACGAGAGCGACGCGATCCAGTTTCGGGTCGAGCTGGAGCCCGTCGAGCAGGACTTCACGAACGTGCTGCGATCAGCGGCAGAGTCCGTAGAGCAGTGCGAGCTCGCGATCGAGGAGCTTGCGCGCCTCGGCGGTCTCCACCTTCCAGCCCCACGCATCCGCAGTGTCGAGTGCGGCGCGAATTTCTCCGGCACTGCCCTGCGCCATCCGATAGAACCGCTTCGGATCCTTGCCGCCGCGGCGCGAACCCTCGCCGATGTTCAGCGT
>JACCQV010000753.1 GCA_013813945.1 Deltaproteobacteria bacterium
CGGCAGGCGATCACCAACGCCGAGAACACGGTCTACGCGGCCAAGCGCCTGATCGGACGCAAGTGGGGCTCGGCCGCCGTGCGCAGCTCGCTCGAGATCATGCCGTACCGCATCGTCGAGGGGCCGCACGACGACGTGCGCATCATGCTCCGCGATCAGGTGTTCAGCGTCCCCGAGGTGAGCGCGTACATCCTCCAGGAGATGAAGCTGATCTCCGAGGAGTACCTCGGCGAGGAGGTCGTCAAGGCGGTCATCACCGTCCCCGCGTACTTCAACGACGGTCAGCGCCAGGCGACCAAGGACGCGGGCAAGATCGCCGGCCTCGACGTCATCCGCATCATCAACGAGCCCACGGCGGCGGCGCTGTCGTACGGCTTCGGCCGCAGCATCGAGCGCAAGGTCGCGGTCTACGACCTCGGCGGCGGCACCTTCGACATCTCGATCCTCGAGATCGGCAACGGCGTGTTCGAGGTGATCTCGACCGCCGGCGACACGTTCCTCGGCGGTGAGGACTTCGATCGGCGGATCATCGACTGGCTGGTGTTCGGGTTCGAAAAGCAGCACGGCATCGATCTCCGCAAGGACAAGATGGCGCTCCAGCGGCTCAAGGACGTCGCCGAGAAGGCGAAGTGCGAGCTGTCGAGCGTCAAGGAGACCGAGATCAACCTGCCATTCATCATCTCGACCGGCCGCAACGAGGCGCTCCACCTGCAGACGATGCTGTCGCGCGACAAGCTCGAGGAGCTCACGAGTGACCTCGTCGAGCGCACGGTGGAGATCTGCGCGCGCACGCTCGAGGAAGCCGAGATCCAGAAGAGCCAGATCGAAGACGTGATCCTCGTCGGTGGCATGACGCGCATGCCCCGCGTGCAGTCCGCCGTCGCCGAGTTCTTTGGTCTCGAGCCGTGCAAGGGCGTTCACCCCGACGAGGTCGTCGCGCTCGGCGCCGCGATCCAGGGTGCCGCGCTCACCGACGAGAAGAGCGACATCCTCCTCCTCGACGTCACGCCGCACTCCCTCGGCATCATGATCGTCGGCGGTTATTTCCATAAGCTGATCGAGCAGAACACCACCGTTCCGACGTCGGAGCAGCACGTGTTCACCACCGTCAAGGACAACCAGACGTCGGTGAAGATCCTGGTGCTCCAGGGCGAGAGCGACCGCGCGGAAGAGAACGAGCTGCTCGGCGAGTTCGTGCTCACCGGGCTGCGTCGCGCGCCGCGCGGCGAGGTCGAGATCGAGGTCATGTTCCACATCAGCGCGGACGGCATCGTGTCCGTGAAGGCGCGCGATCTGGAGACCGGACTCGAGCAGTCGATCACCGTGACGGCGACCTCCGGCCTCACCGAGGAAGAGATCAGGAAGATGGTCGACGCCAACAAGGACTACATGGTCGAGGTTCGCTCCGGCCAGGAGTTCGAGAAGGCGCGTCACGCTGCCGAGAAGGCACTCGAGGAGATCGAGTCCCTGTTCCCGCAGGTCACCGATATCATCGCCGGCTCCGACTTCGGTCAGGACGCTGTGAAGAAGGCGCGCGCTGTGGTCGATCGCACCCGCCAGGCGATCGTGGCCAAGGATCTCACGATGCTGACAGAGGCCACCGAGGCGTTGAACCGCACGTTGAACATGTTCCGCGGTGTCGTGTCCAAAACTCGCGGATGAACATGGCCGAGGAGTCGACGGAGCTAAACCGTCTGATCGAAGAGGGCCTGACCCTCTACGGGCAAGGCAACCTCGATGGCGCGCTGCTCGTCTGGGAGAGAGTGCTGACCGTTGATCCGGACAACGCGCAGGCGAACAGCTACGTCGACTACGTCCGCCAGAACTACGAGTTGCTGACCAGCGATCTCGGCGACGAGGATGCGGGCCCGTTCGGGATCGCGGCCGATGGCGAGCCCGAGTATCAGATCGAGATCGTGATCCCAGGGGAGGGACAGACCACCCCGTTCACGCAACCGATGGACCCGATCGACGAGGGCTGGTCCCTCAACGATGATCCCGGCCCGCAGGTGAGGGACACATCGCCCGCGCTCTCCGACAACGACAATGAGATGACCCTCGAGCTCGAAGCGGACGAGCCCCCGGAGCCTGCCGGCGAGAGCTTCGACGATGCGACTCGCGAGTTCGAGCACGCTCGCTCGCGGAAGCCGGAGACGCCTGCGGTCGCGGAGTTCGGGCCGGAGGCAACCCCCGGGTTCGGTACCGAGCAAACGGGATTGCGCCGGCGTGACCTCGGCTTCGTCAAACCCACCCCCAGCGCGCCGCAACCGGCGGTTCGCAGTGAGGTGCCGGAGCTCGAGATCTTCGTGCGGACCCCGCAGCACGGCGACGACATCGACACCACAGAGCTCCGCCCGCCCGGGTCGTCGGAAGCTGAGACGGTCTTCGATCGCTCGTATGCCGAGATCGAGGAAGAGCTGAGCTTCTCGCCAGAAAACCCGCGCGCGCTCTACATCACGCGTGACATGCCGGCCGAGCTCGTCCCTCCGCATCAACGAGCAGCCTTGGATGCGATCGAGCTCGAAGAACCAGATGAGCCGATCGAGCCCCCCTCCGGCTTCCCGGGCGTGCCGACCCGCGAGCTCGGGGTCGCGTACTCGGTAACGGAGACGATGGACTTCGTCGACAAGCCGACGCAACAGGTGGACCGGCCGACGTTCGATGCGAACAATTCGAACAGTGCGAACAACCCGATGATCTCGGCGCCCACGCGCGAGCTCGGACTCCGGACGCCGGGTGCCATCGGTGAGAGCCGAACGACCACGGACGACCAGCCCACCTTGACCACGGCCAAGGCGCTGCTGCATTCGCAGATCGAGCAAGACGACGAGGGAACACGCGGCGACATCGTGTTGCCGTTCGATCCGATCGATGCGCGCACGGCGCAGATCCTCGAAGAGGTCGACAGCACAGCACCCGCGAACGAGTCAGACGAAGAGAAGACGCGGCGCCGGATCAGCACCTTGATCGATCAAGGGCAGGTCTGGGCCACGGCGGGCGAGCTCGACAAGGCGGTGGCCGCGATCGATCTCGCACTCTCCGAGGATCCGAATAGCGCGCTCGCGCAGAAGCTCATCCACCGTAACCGCGACACGATCCTGGGTGTGTTTCAGAGCTTCCTCGGCAACCTCGACCGCCAGCCGTCGCTCGCGCGGCCGCTACACGAGCTCGGCTCCGCTCCGATCAGTCCGCGCGCGGCGTTCCTGCTGAGCCGCATCGACGGCTCGGTGACGCTCGACGAGATTCTCGATATCTCGGGCATGCCTCGCCTCGAGGCGTATCGCTACCTTTGTCAGCTGTTCCTGCGCGGCATCCTGCGGTAAGACGGCCCCGTGCTGGTCACGCGGGTCACGAATGCTGTCGCCGCGCGGTCTCCCGTGCGGGCCGCGCAGCTCCGGGTCGTCGACGGGCCGGACCGCGGCCTCGAGATCGATCTGCCGCCGGTCGGGGTCGTGATCGGGACGGAGCGCTCGTGTGACGTTGTCCTGACGGATGCGTTCATCTCGCGCCGGCACTGCTCGATCGCCCCGTCGCCACACGGCTTCGCGATCACCGACCTCGGGTCCAAGAACGGAACCGTGATCGATGGCGTCGCCGTCGGCAAGGTTGTCGCTCCACCCGGGGCCGCGCTCCGGATCGGCAAGACCCTCGTCCAGCTGATGCCCGCCGACGAGGTGCTCGACATCCCGCCCTCGGAGAACGACCGGTTCGGCGGTCTCTACGGCGGAAGTCAGGCGATGCGCCAGGTGTTCGCGGTGCTCGAGCGCGCGAGCAAGTCGGCGGCTCCCGTCCTGTTCCTCGGCGAGAGTGGTACCGGCAAAGAGCTGATGGCGCGTGGCGTTCACGATGCGTCGCCGCGCAAGGACGGACCCTTCGTCGTATTCGATTGTGGCGCCTCGACCGAGACGTTGATCGAGAGCGATCTGTTCGGTCACACCAAGGGTGCCTTCACGGGCGCGACCAGCGATCGTCAGGGTGCGTTCGCGGCGGCCCACGGCGGGACCTTGTTCCTCGACGAGATCGGCGATCTGCCGGTCGCCCTCCAGCCCAAGCTGCTGCGCATGCTCGAGGCAGGCGAGGTGATCGCGCTCGGCGGGCGCAAGAGCGAGCGGTACGACGTCCGGATCGTCGCAGCCACACATCGCGACGTGTTCGCCGAGGTCGCGCGCGGTGGTTTTCGAGGTGATCTCTACTATCGGCTCGCGGTCGTCGAGGTCCACGTTCCGCCACTCCGCCAGCGACCGGGTGATCTGCCCACGCTGATCACGATGTTCCTCGAGCGGGCGGGCAGGGCGGACCTCGCAGCACAGGTCGGTGGCCCCGCCCTCGAGCGCCTGCAGCGCTACCACTGGCCTGGCAACGTGCGCGAGCTGCGCAACGTGATCACGCGTGCGGTCGCACTCGCGGGTCCCGACGACGATTTCCATTCGCTGCCGTTCGTGCTGCGGCCCACGGCTGCTGCGCCGGAAGCTGTCACCGCGCGCGCCGATCGCCCGTTCCACGAGGCGAAGGACGAGATCGTCGCGAAGTTCGAGCGCGAGTACCTCACCGATCTGGTCCAGCGCGCGGGAGGCAACCTCTCGCAGGCGGCGCGGATCGCCGGTCTCGAACGAAAGTTTCTGTACAAGCTCCTCGAGCGCGCGGGGCTGCGGACCAAGACACCTGAAGAGGACGACGAGAAGTCATGAGCCGGATCTATCGATCGCTGCCGCCGAAAGGCACACGCCTCTCCATCGCGTACTCGGGCGGTCTCGACACGCGCTGCGCGGTTGCCTGGCTGGCCGAGCAAGGCATGGACGTCTACGCATACACCGCGGATCTCGCGCAGCCCGACGAGGCCAACTGCGCCGATATCCCGCCCAGTGCTCTCGAGCACGGCGCCAAGAAGGCGCGGCTGATCGACTGCAAGCACGGCCTGGTGCGCGAGGGCCTGATCGCGATCCAGTGCGGCGCGTTTCACCTGTCCGTCGGCGGCAAGAAGTACTTCAACACCACGCCACTCGGTCGTGCGGTGACGACGACCGCGATCGTGCGCGCGATGGTCGATGACGACGTGCACGTGTTCGGCGACGGCTCGACGCACAAGGGCAACGACATCCAGCGGTTCTATCGCTATGGGATCCTCGTCGACCCGACGCTGCGCATCTACAAGCCGTGGCTCGACAGCGCGTTCGTGCGCGCCTTCGGCGGGCGCAAGGAGATGTCCGAGTACCTCGCGAAGATCGGCAAGCCGTACCGGGTCGGCACCGAGAAGGCGTACTCGACCGATGCGAATCTCCTCGGCGCAACGCACGAGGCCAAGGACCTCGAGCGCCTCGACCGTGGGATGCGGATCGTCGAGCCGATCATGGGCGTCGCGCACTGGAAATCCGACGTTGTGGTCGCCGCCGAAGAGATCACGATCGGATTCGAGCAGGGCCAGCCCACGACCCTCAACGGCAAGTCGTTCGAGTCGCTGTACGAGCTCTTTGTCGAGGCGAATCGGATCGGAGGTCGCCACGGCCTCGGGATGAGCGATCAGATCGAGAACCGCGTGATCGACGCCAAGAGCCGCGGGATCTATGAGGCTCCCGGCATGGCGCTGTTGCACATCGCGTACGAGCGCCTGCTCAGCGCGATCCACAACGAGAACACGCTCGATCTGTATTCGACCCTCGGTCGCCGGCTCGGCCGCCTGCTCTACGAGGGCAAGTGGTTCGATCCCGAGTCGTGCCTGCTCAAGGATGGTCTCACGCGCTGGGTCGCGCCGAGCGTCACCGGCCAGGTCACTCTCGAGCTGCGCCGCGGCGACGACTACACGATCGTTGTGACCAAGGCGCAGTACATGGCGTACGGGCCCGACAAGCTGTCGATGGAGCGCGTCGAAGCACCGGCTTTTACCCCCGAGGATCGAATCGGAGCGCTCGAGCTACAGAACCTGTCGGTCGGTGACAATCGCGAGCTCCTGCTGCACCACCTGTCGAGCCTGCGCCTGCTGGCTCCCGGTGGAGGCGATCCGCTGCCGCGGCTGCTCGGCTCCGAGACCGACGAATAGCGCCAATACTTTGCAGTTGAGGTCGTTCGTGCCACGTGCCACGTGCACGTCCACGTCCACGTCCACGGACAGGCAACCGGGCGCGCGAGTCGCGGCCGATACGTCCGGTCTGCTCGCCTACGAGAGACTCGACATCTATCAGCGGGCGAGGCGTTGAAATGGCGCGCTAACCAACACCATGCGAGGGCTGCTCCGCGAGTGACACCTGTGCCAGGAGACGTCTAGGACGAAGTGTCAGCGATGTCCTGTCTGGTTCCCTTCTGCCGATGATCGTGGACGTGAACGAGCACGTGACACGTGCACGTGCACGACGCCAGAACCCGCTACCTGACCAGGATTTCGAATAGCGCTCGTCAGTCGAGCGGGTCGCTGACGTCGTCGGGCAGCGCAGGTGACGCCCTCGAGACATCGAGCACGTGGCGCACGAGCACCGGCAGGTACTCGGAGAGCGGCGGACAGCGCACCGTGGTCCCCGCGAGTGCACTCGCCGTGTTGGTCTGATCGTAGACCACCGGATGATCGAGCACGTCGACGAACGCCAGCGGTCCGCGGCCCAGGCGCGACAATCCTGGGGTCTTCAGCACAGCGCGGGCGAGCGGGCGCGGGATGTGACCGCGCGGCTTCTCCGTGTTCGCGTGCTCCGCGACGCCTTCGAACACGGCGCGTGCAGAGAGCGGTGCCGGATCGACGAGATGGAACGTCTTGCCCGCCGCGCCCTCACTCTGGGCGACGTGCCACGCTGCCTCGATCACGTAGTCGATCGGTACGAGATGGAGCGGAGCATCGCCGCGGCCGAGCAGCGGGAGGCGGAGCCCCGAGGCGTTCGTCGCGATCAGCACCATCAAGTAATAGGGGCCGTCGAGCTTGTCGATCTCGCCCGTTCGACTGTCGCCGACGATGATCCCCGGCCGCAGGACGGTGATCGGCAGGTGTCGCATCGCACTGCGCACCAGCTTCTCGGCCTCGAACTTCGTGCGCTCGTAGTCGTTGTGGAACTTCTGGCCCGCGTCGAGGTCTCCCTCGAAGAACGTGCCGCGGCGATCGCCGGAGACCATCGCGGTCGACCAGTGCACGACGCGTTCGAGGCGGCCGGCGTCGCGAGCGAGATCGAGCACGGACTTGGTTCCGGCGACGTTGACCCGGCGCGCCGTCTCCGGATCGACGCCCATGAAGTAGATGCCCGCGAGGTGATGGATCCAGGTGACCTCGCGCGACAGCGCGCGGTACTCGATGCTCGAGAGGCCGAGGTCCATGTCGCAGACGTCACCCACGAGGATCTCGGCGCGGTCTTTTCCCGGCAACCTCGACACGAACTCCACGGCTTCATCGGCGAACTTGCCGCGAGCGAGGATGAACAGCTTCGTCTCGGG
>JACCQV010000758.1 GCA_013813945.1 Deltaproteobacteria bacterium
GCGACCGCGCCGAAATCGAGGAACACGATCGTCGGTGGCGCGCCTTCGTCGTTCGCGCGTACGAGCAGGTTTCCGGGGTGCGGATCCGCGTGATAGACGCCGTCGGTGAAGATCTGCTGGCAGTAGATCTCCACGACCTGCCGCGCGAGCTGGCCGCGATCGAGCCCGAGCTGCTTGACCGCCTTCTTGTCGGTGATCTTGCAACCCGCCTCGAAGTGCGTGACGAGCACGCGTGACGTCGAGAGCTCGCGGACCACGTGCGGAAACGCGACGTCGGTGCGGCCCTCGAAGTTGGACGCGATCAGATCGGTGTTGTCGGCCTCGGCGCGGTAGTCGAGCTCCTCCATGATGATGGAGCGAATCTCCCGGTACAGCTCCTCGAGGCCCTGGTACGGGACGAACCAGCCGACGATCCGGAAGATGCGGCGCAGCGTGAGCAGGTCACGCCGCACGATCTCCTCGATGTGGGGGTACTGGACCTTGACCGCGACCTTCTGCCCGCTCTCGAGCCGCGCGATGTGGACCTGACCGATCGACGCCGACGCGATCGGTCGCGTCTCGAACTGCGCGAACACCTCGGACGCCGGGCGGCCGTACTCCTCGCGCAGGCGCGCTTCGATGTCGGCATACGGTCGCGGTGGCACCGCGTCCTGGAGTCCCTCGAGCTCGCGCCGGAACTCCTCGGGCAAGAAGTTCGTCATGATGCTGATCAGCTGGCCGACCTTGATGAACAGGCCCTGGAGCTCGATGATCGTCTTCTCGATCCGACGAGCGTTGAGCAGATTGACCTGCCGAAGCTTGTGCTCGACCCACGCATCGGAGTGCCAGCGTGCGCGCAGGCGGAGCCAGAGATAGCTCCCGATCACGAGGAACGTCGTCCAGTACGCGCGCACGCTCCGGATCCGAAGGGGAGGGCGCTTGGACTGTTGCTCGTCGCGATAGCGGCGTGACTCGTGCGCGAGATTCGTGACGGAGTCGGCCGCCGACGGGATCCGCGGCTGCGGGTCGTGCACCGGCGGCGGACGGTCTCCGTCCTCCTCCCTGCGCGCCGGCTCCGCCATGTGCGCAGGATACCAGGGTTACGCGTGTTGATCCCGACGCGGATCGGGGGTACCCCAAGGATATGTCGACCGACGACGACGAGGCGCCTGCGAGGCCCGAACGCGAACGCGCGCGATCCGAGCCGGTGCGCTCCGAGGCTGCGCGCGAGGTAGCCCGCGAGGAACGGCGTGACGATCGTCGCGACGATGATGATGGTCACGATGCTCTCCCCGAGACGCTGCGCCGGCGGCTCGAGAGCCTGGTCCCCGAGCTCGTGAAGAAGACGTTCCAGGCCGGCATGGGCGCCGTGTTCTCCACGGAGGAGGGCATCCGTCGCCTCGCCCGCGAGAATCTGCCCGAGGTCGCCGGCTACATCGCTTCATCCGCGGACGGCGCGAAGGACAAGGTGTTCGAGGTGATCGCGCGCGAGACGCGCGAGTTCCTGTCGACCCTCAACCTGACCGACGAGATCGCAAAGATCCTCACGACGCTCTCGTTCGAGATCAAGACCGAGATCCGGTTCATCCCGAACAGCGAGCGAGTGATGGGCGCCGAGCCCGATGTGAAGGCCTCGGTCCGGCTCAAGCGTAACGACAAGCCCGACAAGCCCGACAAGGCCGACAAGGCCGAGAGGACTGAGAAGGACTCCGAGCTCGACAAGGAGGACGGCGCGTCGCGCGACAGTCGCTCTCGGCTGCGGTTCTGGCGGCGTGATGGCGGCGGCGAGGGTGACGGCGGCGACACCGGCGACAAGTAGACGCCACGCTGCACGCCCCAAAACAGGCATCTGCAACGGGCCCGGTGCTACCATTTCCGTGATGGGACGGCTCGCCCGCCGAGGGCTTTCGTCGTGCGGATACGCCTGGGTGCTCGTCGCGACTGCCGGTTGCGCGCAGCTCGCGGGCATCGAAGAGACGTCCGACGTCGACCTGGCAGCGCCGGTCAGCCTGCAGATCGATCGGATCTCTGTCGGTGCCACCGTTGTCAGCGCGCCGCAGGACCTGTCCGCGAACACCGCCAGCTTTCTGGTTCCCGATGACACGGCTCCCGAAGGCTTCCTGCGGGTCGCGGCGGAGCTCAGCGACGTGAACCTGTGGACCGCGGACGTCCCGCTGGGCACGCCGGCCGTAC
>JACCQV010000762.1 GCA_013813945.1 Deltaproteobacteria bacterium
CGCGCAAGCAGGAAGTCGAACTCGATGGAGGAGGCGGATAACTCCGCGAAACTTGGGGTGATCAACGGGGCTCGAACCCGCGACATCCAGGACCACACCTGAAACCGCACGCCCGAGAGTATAAACAATCTCGCGCCCCTGCAACGATCACACACGGTTGCGCGGCATGGTTGTCCTGGTTCGTGCTGGTTTGTCCTCGTTGATCGCGGTTCGTGTGCAAGCCACGCGCAAGCGGTGGCGGGGAACTGAAACGCATAAGCGCCGGGGACAGCGCGGACCCGGCGATCATCCGTGACCGCATCACCTGGTTTCGCTGCGAGCAAGGTCGAGCGGCGGGCGGCCCACCGAAGGAGCGCTGAGCCAGCCGCGCGTCATCGCCGATGAGCAATGAGTGCTGACATTTGTCGGCGCCGCCAGCACCGGCCTAGAATGTTGGGCCGATGACGACCTCGACCACGACGCCGGAGCCGTTCAAGGTGTGGACCGATAGCCTTGGGGTGCAGCGCTATCTCCACGGTACGAAGGCCGACCTGAAGCCGGGCGACCTGATCGAGGCTGGCCGGGTCTCCAACTACGGAGAGAGAGCGAGCGCTGCCTTCGTGTACCTGACCGCCACGTTGGATGCTGCCACGTGGGGCGCCGAGCTGGCGATTGGTCACGGCCCTGGCCGCATCTACATCGTCGAGCCAACCGGGCCGATCGAGGATGACCCGAACCTCACGGACAAGAAGTTTCCGGGCAATCCGACATGCTCGTACCGCACGCGGGACCCACTTCGTGTCACCGGCGAGATCACCGAGTGGAAGGGGCATGCACCGGAGCAACTCCAGGCGATGAAGGATGGCCTTGCGCGTCTCGCGGCGCAGGGCATCAAGGCGATCGAGGAGTGACGGTCAGCCCACTCTTCACTTCCAGCTCGCCGAGAAGCTGCAAGCCGACGTCGACAGCCACCGGCTAGCTGGCCACGGCTTTCGCCCGTTCACGCTTGGTGCCGCTGAAGCCGACGATGCTGTAGGTGTCGCCAGGCTGATGTCTTCATCTCGACCGCCAGCCGCTAGCGCGGTAGCCTTCTCACTATGGCGACCGCCGTCCAAGCGATGCTCGAGCAAGCCAAGGGCCTTACGGCGGACGAGCGAGCCGAGCTAGCGAGCGCGTTACTCGATTTGGATGACGACCCAACCGAGCGCGCGGAGATCGATCGACAGCTCGCTGTGAGCATCGCAGAAGCAGAGCGTGGAGAGTTCGCCGACGAAGCGGACGTGCTCGCCGAACTCAACGGCCCGTGACGCTACGGTTCACTCCGCACGCTCTCGCTTCGGTGCGCCTACGACGCGCATGGTGGCTTGCCAATCGGGACAAGGCCCCATCGCTATTTGCCGATGAGTTGAGACACGTCGTTTCCAAGCTACGCAAGAACACCGATGTGACGCGCCAACGCTATTCCAGCCATGGCGCCGCCACGGTGTGGCGCTTGCTCATGCCGAAGACACGGCACCATCTCTACTACCAGCGCGACGAACGGACCAACACGACCACCGTGCTTCTCGTGGCGAATGCCGTCGCGCTCGCCGGCCCCGATCTGTAGCGCCGGGCGGCCGCGGCGTCGCAGGGACCGGTTCGAAATTACGCGCGCCTTGGCTCCGGAGGAGGGCTTCGAACCGGCGAACTCGAGCGCCTTCGAGCGCCTTCGTCTGACGTCCCCGAGGAGGATTCTAGCCGCGGGGCGACCGAGCGCGCACACTCCGGTCACGGCGCTGTAGCAAGCTTGCGACAGCGTCTTGAAGCAGCGATCCGGGCCGCCGAACTGGTACTCGCGCTCGCTCTGGTCGAGGAGTTGCGCGACTTCGGTGACGACGTGTCGGTCGCGCCGCTGCGACTCGTCAAGCGTGGTGGCACGTGACGTCGATGCCAGCACTTGAGCAAGGCATCCCAGCGAACGGATGTGCGCTCGGCTATTGGGGCGACGCTTCTCCGTCCATCGCGGCCGCTGTCTGGCACTCGGGGAGACCGCGCCCGAGTCTTGCCAGCATGTCGAGCTCGCTTGCGGTCAGCATCGCTCCGATCTGGTCGAGCCGCGCCTCATCCTCAGTGAGGCTCACGAGCAGCGTGTCCAGCAGTTGCTCTCGCGGCGAACGTGAGCCCGTCGTCGCCGCGATCCCGATTCCTCGCTCGATCTCCGCGAACATCTCCAGCTCCTCGCGTTTGAGCAGCGAGGCCAGCCTCTCGAGCCGCGCGTCGTCGGCGGCGAGGCTCTCGAGCCACACGTCGAGCAGTTGCTCG
>JACCQV010000781.1 GCA_013813945.1 Deltaproteobacteria bacterium
GGGAGGCATGGAAGAACCGCAGCTTCGTCATGTTCGCGCCGACGGTCGGCTCGTCGACGAGGACCTTCAGGCGGAACGCGGGGTCGTTCGCCGCGGGTCCCGAGCGATCGATGATGCCGATCGCCGCGATCGTCCCGGTCAAGCCCGGCGTCACGGTGACGTTCAGCGTGTCGGGCACCGCACCGGCGGCGCAGCCGGTCGCGGTTCCGAGGATCACGCGGATGTCGTACGCGCGCGTCGGCAGCTCGACGTAGGTCGTGACCTGCGGGTACGCGAGGCCCATTGCCGCGCCGAGGCGCCGGAGCAGCGGCTCGCCCCAGGCTCCGCTACCTGCCTCGGCGAGGCAGACGTCGACGGCCGGTGCATCGGGCGAGAGGTGCGCGATCCGAACGCGAGCGCGTTCCGGCGCGGAGCCGACCTTCTTGCACGTGCTCAGAAGGCCCGAGCTCGCCTCGTTGTCGATGCAGAGCAGCACGTCGAGCGGAGAGTGCGGGTTCCCGATCTCGCCGATCGCGAAAGCCGTCGCGATGGTGCCGGCGGGGATCGCGACCGGCTTGATCGAGATGACATCCGCCGTCGATCCCGACGCGCGGGCGCTGATCTCACCATGATCGATCGGGGCCGTCTCGATGTAACCGGCGCCACTCGAGCCGTACGCGACGTTCGCGAACACCGGCGTGAACAGCGTGCCGCCGCCGAGGCCGACATCGACCGCAGGCGTGCCGGGCGAAGCGTGAATGAACCGCAGCTTCGCCTTGCCGAACGTGACGTCGGAGTCGTCGATGTATGCGGTCAGACCGAACGGCACGGTGCCGTTGACGTGGCCTTCCGCCGCGATCGTCGCGCTCGCACCGGCGGGCAGCTCCGGCAGGTTCGTGAAATCGGGGAGACCACCGAGCGTGGTTGCGCAGTCCGCGGATCCGGGAGCGACGAGCCGCACGTCGTACTGCATCGCCTCGAGGTCGAGGTACCTGGTCACGCCGCCGTAGCTGAGCCCATCGGCCGCACCCGCACCCGCGAGCACGGGCCCGGCGAACTCACCCGACCCGGCGGGGGCGACGCAGAAGTCGACCGCAGGTGCACCCGGCGAGAGGTGTGCGACGCGGACGCGAGCCGTCGGCGCTGGCGGTCCCTCGACCGCATCACAGGCACCAAACGCGAACATGGACGCAACGAGACCCAGCGATGAAGTCCTCATCAAAGCTCCTTCGAGCGGTTGGTGCACGGTGGCGCCCCAGTGCGCCGGCATCGTGCAGTGCTCGAATAAGCTCTTCGCCGGGGCTACGAGTTTGGATGCAGCCCGGATCGAAAAAACAAATAGCCGCAGGGAACAGGTACTTGGACGGGCCGCTCAGTCGGCCGGCGCGGGAGCGGGGGGTACGACCGGCTTACGCCAGCGCAGGATCGCTCCGATCACGGGGGTGATCGCCGCCAGTGCGGTCGCCCCGACGAGCAGGAACGTCACGTCGACGCCGAGGCTCGACGAGTTCGGGTTCATGCCCCACTTGATCGCCAGGATCCGGCCGCGTCGCACGGCCTCACTATACCCGGGATCCAAGCGCTACCATCAGCCGATGCGACATCGTGGCCTCGGGTTCAGCTGGTACGCGATGCTCGCAGTCGGCGTCCTCGGTGCCGCGCTCGGCGAGGTCTCGATCATGGCGATGGCGAGCCTGTCGGGCGCGCTGCTCGCGGCGATCACGTACAGCGTGTTCTCGCAGCGACGCATGCGCGAGATGATGCCGCGCTTCGACTTCCGCATGCTGCTCGGGCTCGTGGCCCTCGCCTTCCTGTTCGCACTGCTCGGGACGTTTGCCGCCACGCGCACCGTGATCGCGGACAGCGAGGGCCGAGACCACAGCCTGTCGTACGGCATCGTGTGCGGCATCATGCTGATCTTCGGCTACCGCGCGTGGATCAAGCGGACGCCGCGCTCGATCGCCGTGCTCGCACTGTTCACGCATGTGCTCGGCTTCATCGTCGTGCTCTACAACTTCTTCGGCAGCCGGAGCTCCGGCTCGGAGAGCTGGGACACCGACACCTGGGGCCAGCTCGTGATCCAGTTCACCCCGGCCGCGCTCGCGATGTTCGGTCTGCTCGCAGCGACCGCCGTGGCGTGCGCGGTTGCCCTGCTCCACTTCGTTCCTGCGCGCGAGTACGACGAGCTCGCAGACGTTCCGGAAGCGCACGTGATCGAATGAAGGTGGATCGAACGAACGTGGATCGCACGAACGTGGATGGCGACCGCCGCAGCCATCCGGTCCTGCTGGCGCTGTGGGCGGGGCTGATCGTGGCCTCCGGCCTGGGACTGTCGAACTGGTTGTGGTTCGGCCTCGTGTTCGTCGGATCACCGCTCCTGGCGATCGCGACGTTCGCTGCACTCGGTGATCGCCGTCAGGTCGAGGTCCTGCGCCCGGTATGGTGGATCGCGTACCGGCTGGCGGTCGCGGGACTCGCGCTCGCCGGCATCGCGGGCGTGGTCGCCACGGCCGGCCAGCTCGCCGGTCACGACGCGGATTGGTCCGCGAACGCCCCGTTCGCGCTGCTGTTCCTGCTCGCGTTCCTGGCGGCATGGCCTGCCCTGACGAAGCCATCGCCGCGCCGAGCCTCGCTGCCGGCGATGGTGATCCACATCGCCTGGATCCCGCTGCTCATCGCGAACGCCGTGACGAACGGCCGTCGTGGTGGGTTGGGCTCGGGCTGGGAGAGCACGCTGGCCATCATCAGCCTGACCGCGATCCTCGCACTCAGCGCCATCGTCGCCGTGCTCGCGCTCGTCAGCTTCAACGGCGAGCCGCGGCTCGCCCCCGCCCGCGCAACCTAGTCGTTCTTCGTCGAGACGCGCTGGATCGGCTCGCGGCGGTCCGCTGTCGCCCACGAGGGCCTCAGCACGTGATCGTGAGGGCAACCCCCGCGCACGTATAGGTGCTCTGCGCCCTGTGGGCCTCGCACTCGGCCTTCGACGTGAAGGTCCGGTCGAGGAGAACGGTGCCGTTGCAGGTCAGCCGGACCTCGTTCTCGTAGCTGTCCTCGTCGTCGCCGAGGCAACCGGCGGAGCCGAAGACGAGGGCAAGCATCACCGGCAGCACCTTGAAGGTCATCTACCGATGGTACTCCGAGCTGCTAGAGTGCGCGCTTGTTCGCACGCGTTCGTCAGCTCGCCACCCGCACGTTCGACGCGAGTCTCGCGATCATCGAGCGCGCTCGCGCAGCGCGCAGATATCCGCCGCGGACCGCCCGGCTCGAGCGTTTCGGCGCGATCCTGCAGACTGTCGTGCCGCGCGCGCTGGTGTTCGTCGATCGCGACTACGCGCGCAGGATCCCGGGCCTCCTGCCCGCGGGCGAGCCAGCACTGTGGCGCGGTGACGAGCCCGCGCTCGGCGAGGCTCCCCTGTCTGCGCCCCTCGAGGCGCACCTCCAGCTCACGAACAAGTGCACCGCAGGCTGCCAGGGTTGCTACACCGGAGCATCGGCGGAGGGCGCACCGAACGAGTGGGGTCTCGTCGAGTGGAGCCGCGCGATCGATGCGCTCGCCGACGCCGGCGTGTTCCACGTGGCCCTCGGCGGCGGCGAGAGTGCGGTGCTGCCGTGGCTCGGCGAGCTCGTCGATCACGCGCGCGGCCGTGGCATCATCCCGAACCTGACCACGTCAGGCCTCGACGGTCTCGATCGGTTGCTGCCGATCGCAGATCGATTCGGTCAGATCAACGTCTCGCTCGACGGTCTGAACGACACCTACGCGGCGGTCCGCGGCTTCGATGGGTTCGCACGCGCGGATGCCGCGATTCGCGCGCTGCGCGCGAAGAAGCGCGAGATCGGGATCAACGTCGTCGTCACCCGCCACAACTTCGAGGAGCTCGACGCGATCTTTGCCTACGCGACCGAGCGCCGGCTCTCGGAAGTGGAGCTGCTGCGGTTCAAGCCGTCGGGTCGCGGCGCGCGCGCGTACGAAGGACTGCGCTGCACCGACGCGCAGCACCGGGCGTTCCTGCCGACGATCCTCGCCGCTGCGAAGCGCCACGCGATTCGCGTGAAGGTCGATTGTTCCTACACCCCGATGCTCGCGCATCATCGTCCTGCCCCGACCCTCCTCGCCGACCTCGCGGTGTACGGCTGCACGGGCGGCGACTTCCTCGTCGGAGCAAAGCCCGGCGGCCAGCTCACGGCATGCAGCTTTGCCGCTCCGCCGCCCGCGCTCGACGGCCACCGGCCCAAGGTCGATGCCCTCGCGGCGTACTGGGATGCACCCGAGGCGTTCGGGGCGTTTCGCCGCTGGCGTGCCGCGCAAGAACCGTGCGCGAGCTGCGAGTACCACGCGCTGTGCCGCGGCGGATGCAAGGTGGTCTCCGCCCACGTCACCGGTGATCTCGGGGCACCCGATCCCGAGTGTCCGCGCGTGATCGATCACCGCCGCGACGCTCCGGACGCGAAGCCACGTCATCACCTCCCCGTGATATAGAGGCCCCGATGAAGACGGTCATGATCATCAGCGACGCGACTGGCGAGACCGCCGAGCGCATGGTCCGCGCGGCGACCCTCCAGTTCAGCGAGCCGGTGCAGATCCGCCTGTACTCGCGCGTGCGGCTCGAGAGCGAGCTCGAGAGCATCCTCGAGAAGGCCTCCGAGCTGCGGGCCCTCGTCGTGTTCACGGTGGTCAACACCGAGGAGCGAGCGCTGATCAGCCAGCTCGTCGAGCGCTACAACATCGAGACCGTGGATCTGATCGGCGCACTGATCAGCAAGCTCGCGACGTACATCGGCTCCGCACCCGCCGGCGTTCCCGGCCTGCTCCACTCGATCAACGACGACTACTTCCGCCGCATCGAGGCGGTCGAGTTCGCGGTCAAGAACGACGACGGTGCCGAGCCGCGCAACCTGCCCAAGGCAGACCTCGTCCTCGTCGGCATCTCGCGGACCTCCAAGACCCCCCTCTCGACCTACCTGGCCCAGCGCGGCCTGCGCGTAGCCAACGTCCCGCTCGTCCTCGGTGTGGATCCCCCCGAGGAGCTCTCGCAGGTCGACGAGCGCAAGGTGTTCGGCGTCATCGTCCAGCCCGACATGCTGATGCGGATCCGCCAGGCGCGGCTCTCCCACCTCGGTATGCCGAACGATTCGAGCTACGGCCAGCGGGCGCACATCGAGAACGAGATCGCGTATGCGCGCGAGATCTTCCGCAAGCACGCGAACTGGCCGGTCATCGACGTTACCAACCGCGCGATCGAAGAGACCGCCGCCGACATTCTGCGCATCCATCAAGAGCGC
>JACCQV010000782.1 GCA_013813945.1 Deltaproteobacteria bacterium
GGGCAAGTGTTCTTGAACCTCGTCGTCAATGCGGCGCAGGCGATCCGCGAAGGCGACGCCGAGCACAACGAGATCCGGATCGACACGCGGCTCGACGGAGCGCGAGCAGTCATCGAGATCAGCGACACGGGCGCGGGGATTCCGCCGGAGATTGTCGGGCGGATCTTCGATGCCTTCTTCACGACCAAGGCGATCGGCGTCGGCACCGGTCTCGGCCTCGCGATCTGCCACCGGATCGTCACCGACATGGCGGGCGAGCTCACCGTTCGCAGCGAGCTCGGCAAAGGCACGACCTTTTCGGTCGCCTTGCCCGTCGCGGAAACCGACCATCCCGGCGTCGCCGCTCGGCTGCTTCCCACGGCGCCCGTGGTGGATGCGCGCATCGGGCGGATCCTGGTCGTGGATGACGAGACCCTGGTCGGAACGAGTGTGAAGCGGATCCTGAAATCCCACGACGTGCACGTGCTGAGCAACGCCAAGGAGGCGCTCGCCCGTTGTGTCGCGGGCGAGGCGTACGACCTGATTCTGTGCGACCTGATGATGCCGGACATGACAGGAATGGAGCTGCATCGGGAGCTGATGCGGGTCGGCCCCCGCATGGCCGGACGCATGATCTTCATGACTGGCGGCGCCTTCACCCCCGAAGCGCGCGAGTTTCTGATAACGCGGGATCACATCGAGAAGCCGTTTAATTCTGCAGATCTGCGGCGGCTCGTGCAGCGGCACCTGACAGGTGGCTGATCGTGACGATGACGACACTCGTCGCCGACCTGCTCGAGATCTCGCGGATCTCGCCACAGGGCAAGCCGCTGATCCCCGTGAACCTCAACGACGTGATCCTGGTGATCGACGACGAGGCTCCGTTCGATCCGCGCAAGCTTCGTGCGGTGGGGCAGCGCTACCTGCGCTAGCGCAGCGCCCCCACCAAGCGTGATACGAACGGTCCAGGGGGACCGTGGAGCAGAACGTCATCACCACAGTGCTGCTGCCGATCGCGCTCGGCGTGATCATGCTCGGGCTCGGGCTGAGCCTCACGATCGCCGACTTCAAGCGGGTGATCGTCTACCCCAAGGCCGTCGCGATCGGCCTTGCGTGCCAGATGCTGATCTTACCCGCGGCATGCCTCGGTATCGCGCATGCGTTCAACCTCGGACCCGAGCTCGCCGTCGGGCTGATGTTGCTCGCGGCGTCCCCGGGAGGTGCGACGGCGAATCTGTTTTCCCACCTCGCGAAGGGCGACGTCGCCCTCAACATCACGCTGACCGCGGTCAACAGCATCCTGTCGCTGATCACGTTGCCGCTGATCATCAACTACTCGCTCGAGCACTTCATGGGAGAGGGCCGCTCGATCCCGCTGCAGGCCGGCAAGGTGCTCTCGGTCTTCGCGGTCGTCCTCGTCCCGGTCGCGATCGGCATGCTGATCCGCTCTCGCAAGCCGCTCATCGCCGATCGCATGGACAAGCCGGTCCGCATCATCTCCGCGGTGTTTCTCGTCCTGATCATCGCATCGGCGATCATCAAGGAGCGCGCGCGGATCGGTGCGCACTTCCAGGAAGTGGGCCTCGCCGCGCTCGCCTTCAACCTGACCAGCATGGCGATTGGCTACGTGATCCCGCGGCTGCTCCGCGTCGAGCGTCGTCAGGCAATCGCGATCGGGATGGAGATCGGGATTCATAACGGCACGCTCGCGATCGCGATCGCGTCGAGCCCGGTGCTGCTCAACAACCCCACCATGGCGATCCCACCGGCGATCTACAGCCTGATCATGTTCGTGACCGCCGCGATGTTCGGCTGGTTCGTGTCGCGGCGCACCTGACGACCGGCCTTGTGCCTGGCGCAGGGGTGCTTAGCTTGGCCGCATGTTCGACCGCAGCGACTACCTGATGCGGCTGCTTCGCCAGCTGGTCGACTTCATCGCGCGGATCGCCGGCTATAACCGCCGCGGAGAGCACGACAAGGCGCTGGCCGAGGCCGCGCGCGCGTGGGACGACCTGCTCGATGTGCCGCGTGAGCTCGTCGACGTCACCGACACCCCGACGCTCGCGAGCATGCTGCGCGAGCCGCAGATGATGAGAGCCGCCGCTCAGATTCTGATCGAAGAGGGCAAGGCATTCGCCGGCAAGAGCGACCCAATGACTGCGGCGCTGCGCTATCGCAAGGCGCTCGAGCTCTACATCGAAGCGCGCGCGATCGCGCCCGAGGCCGACGATGACAACGTCATGTTCGAGCTGTCGCGCGACGTCGGCGCGAACCTCGATCCGCGCTACGTCGACCGCGACTGAGGCACAGCTATACTCGGCGCGATGAGATCTCCGGGGATGGCGGCCCTGGCGAGTGACGGAGATGCAATCTTCATCGGCTTGGCCTCGGTGTTTCGATACTCTGCCAGCGGAGCTCTCGCCTGGGAAATGGCGGTCACGTCCCAACGCACGCTCGTGAGGTACGCGCCTGACGGCGACATCGTGCTGGTCTCCGTGACGCCGCCTGCCACGCGGGTGACGAAGCTAGACCGAGATCGGACGCCGCGGTGGGAGAGCGTTCTCGATGCGGAGATCAGCTCGCTGTTCGTCGAGCAGGACGGCGTGTACGTCGTGGCAAACGATCTAACCGATCCATCCATCGAAGGTCGAGACGCAACCCGGGTGTTCGCGCTCGATGCTGCCACCGGCAGAATCGAGCACACCTACGAGATCCGCGACGGAGTGGCTGCGTTCTTTGCGCTGTCGTCCAGCCGGTTCGATGACTCGCACGACGCGTGCCCGAACAAGGTGTGCGCGAACAACGAGGTCCTGGAGTATTCGCTCGCTCGGTCCGACGCGCGCGCGCTCCGCGGCACGTCGATCGGCATCGGCGGCGCCGTGCTGCTCGGGATCGGTGCGTACTTGCTGCTCACTCCGAGCACGAGCGAGTCGCACGTCACATTCAATCTCGAGCCGGGCCACGCGGACGTCGCGTACACCACGAGCTTCTGAGAGCTAGCTCGCCACGACCGCGGGAAGTGGCTGTGCGAGCGCGTCGCGGTGCATGGTCGTTAGCTCGACGTGCCCGGGGTGCGGCGCACGCTTGTCGCTGCGGCGCTGCACCGCGAACGTCGCGCCGATCGCGAAGCGTTCGTTGAGGTAGCTCGCGAGCTCGGGCCGCGACACCGTTCGCGCAGCGACCAGGTGTCGGATCCCGGTGATCTCCGAGGCGGCGAGCGCCCACACCCGCTGCGCGGCGTCCTCGGCCCACACCACCGAGCGCGCCTCGTCCGCGACCACCGTCATCGGCAGTCCACGCCCGTGCCGGTAGCGCAGCCAGTCGAGGTGGCCGTTCTTGCCGCTCGCCGACGGACCGATCCATGGACCGCTGCGGACGATCACCGTGTTCGGGCGCGCGAGCATGAGCTGCTCCGCCGCGACCCGGGTCTTCCCGTAGACACTGAGCGGGTCGGTGGCCGAGTCTTCGCGGTAGGGCCCCGTATCGCCACTGAACACGTGGTCGCTCGAGCAGTAGACGATCCGGGTGGCGGGCGGCACGTGCGCGATCAGGTTGCGCATCGCCTCCACGTTGACCGCCCACGCGAACTCGGGCGACTCCTCGCAGTTCTCGACGTCACAGACGCCGGCACACTGGATGATCAGCGCGGGCTGCTCGCGAGCGAACAGCTCCGCAACTGCCGGCTCGTCATCGAGATCGATCCCACCAGCCACCCCGGCCGGGAACCTCCGCGTCGCCGTGTTGCAGAACGCGGTGACCGCGGGGCGCGCGCGCCAGATCGACCATCCGAGCATCGAGCTGGCGCCGAACAGAATCGTGCCGGGCACCCGGCCAGTGTACTCAGATCTTCTTGCCGACGAGCTGAATCGCAGACGAAGCCGTCGAGTAGCCGCGCACCATCACGTGGATCGGCGCCGGCTGCGCGAGGGTGACGCTGCAGACCTCGTTCGAGCCAGTCTTGTACGGGCGGCAGTCATACGCCGCGGTGGTCGGAGCGCTGCCGACGCGAACGTAGAGGTCAGCGTCGTTGTTGCCCGTGATGGCGAACTCGTAGGTGCCCGCGGCGAGCGTCGGCGTCGCCCACGTCTTGTTCGCGTTGCGCGCGACCGTCGCGGTCGC
>JACCQV010000844.1 GCA_013813945.1 Deltaproteobacteria bacterium
ATGTACAGGAACGAGTACGTCAGCCCGAGTACGAGCCAGTTGAGCCGGCGGCGCCGGAGGAACGCAGCCGAGTGACCGAGCTGCACCTTGGGAAGTCGCGCGAGCACGACGACGATGACGATCAGCAGCAACGCGATCGGGAGAACCTTCTCGTACAGCGGCTTCTCGACCTTGGGCGGAGACTTGAGCTTCGGTTTCGCGCACGCTTCCGCGGCTGCTGCGCCGACCTTGTCGAGGCTCGCGGTACTGGGTGCGGTGCCGGGGCTGGTGATCGCCGGCGTCGCCGATCCACTCGGCGCGCTCGGCTGTGCGAGCACCGGTGACCCGAATGCGATCAAGCCGATCGCGAGCAGCGCAGACAGGAGCCAGAGATGGGATGTCGAGCGGGCGGGCATGCGGACGACCCAGTTATAAAGGCGGGGTCCACGCGCTGTCTCTCTCGTAACTACACGAGTTTTACCGATGAAGAGCGCGGGCGCGCCGCAAGCGAATCTCGCTCACCCAAAAACTTATACCTGGGTTAATCACGAATCACGACTGTAAGCCCCATCGCGTGATTCTCGATCGCCGGGCGCTTTGACCGACGACAAATTGCGCTGCGAGGATGGCCTATCGCTCAAGTAGGCGCAGTGTCGGACAAAGTTTACAGGGCCCACGACCTTTGCGCTTGTTACCAAAGCGCACATGGGACGGAACAACACGCTGCTGCTCGCGCTCCTCCTGGGGGTCTCCTCGCTCACTGCTTGCTCCGTGAGCGATCCGGGGCAGGACGACGAGGAAGGCGGCCTGTTCGAGGGCGAGGGCACTGGGGAGGACGACGGCAGCGGCGGCGGCGGCGACGGCGACGGTCACGACCCGGAGGACGACGACACCCTCCCCACGTACCCGACGGTGCACCCGCGCATCTATCTGGGCGCCCACAAGGACCGGCTCCAGGCAGCGCTCGCGGCCAGCACGCCGACGGCAGCGCGGTTCAAGACCAAGGTTGACCAGTGGGTCGCGGGCACCAACGTCTACGGCTTCTCCGCGTGGAACGGCGCGTTGATGGGTCAGCTCACCGGCAATGCGGCGTACTGCACGAAGTCGATCGCGGTGGTCGAAGCGCAGGTCGTCGCGGCCGAGGCGCTGTTCACCACGGGCCAGCGTCCCGCGGTCGCGCTCAACAGCTACCTCCACATCGGCGAGATGATCGGCGACCTCGCGCTTGTCTATGACTGGTGCTTCGACGCGGTGACGCCGGCGCAGCGGACCCGCTGGATCGCGTACGCCAACCAGGCAATCAGCAACGTGTGGAACCCGAACGGTGCGACCTGGGGGGGCACCGCGCAGTCGTGGAACGGCTGGTCGGTCGACAACCCGTCGAACAACTACTACTACTCGTTCCTCCGCGCGACGATGCTCGTCGGTCTCGCGACGAAGGGCGAGAACCCGAAGGCCGACGAGTTCATCACGAAGTTCCGCGACGACAAGATCCTCGGACAGCTCGTCCCGGTGTTCGAGGCCGACCTCCCGGGCGGCGGCTCGCGCGAGGGCACTGGCTACGGCGTCGCGATGCGCAATCTGTTCGAGCTCTACGATCTGTGGAAGGCAACGACGGGCGAGACGCTCGCGACCAAGACCCGGCACGCGCGCGAGTCGATGGCGCTGTTCATTCATCAGACGATGCCAACGCTCGACAAGATCGCGCCGACCGGTGACCACGCCCGCGATCGCACGGCGCCGTTCTTCGATTACCAGCGCCACTACCTGCAGCTCTTGATCGCGCTGTACCCGAACGACGCAATGTCGCGCCGGGCCAAGCAGCTGATCGCGGACTCCAACACGCCCGTGATGAGCCAGGCGTTCATGTACGCGTACGACTTCATCTATGACAACGCGAACGTCGCACCGGACGCGCTCGCCGGTCTCGACAAGGCGCACTACGCGCCTGGCATCGGTCAGATCTACGCGCGCTCGGGCTGGGACCGCAACGCCACGTGGGTCAACCTCGTCGCCGGCGCGTACACGGAGTCGCACGCGCACCAGGACCAGGGCTCGCTGATGATCTACAAGGGCGGCTGGCTCGCGTACGACGCCAACGTTGATTCGCGCTCGGGTCTAGCGCAGGCGACCACCGCGCACGGCCTCGTTCGCGTCTCGAGCGGTGGTCAGCCGGTCCGGCAGATCGCCAGCACGCAGTCCAGGGTCGAGGCACTCGCGAAGGGTGCTGGCTGGGTCTACGCGGCGACCGACCTGACGCCCGCGTACAAGGGCAACGCCGCGATCCAGAAGGTGCAGCGCGAGATGGTCTACCTCGAGGCCGACCTCCCGGGCGGCGGCTCGCGCGAGGGCACTGGCTACGGCGTCGCGA
>JACCQV010000874.1 GCA_013813945.1 Deltaproteobacteria bacterium
CCGGCCCGGTCGAGCTGCTCGCGTTCTGCGGTGGAGGCAAGGATAGCCTCGTCGCGCTCAAGCTCCTCGAGCGCGCCGGGCTTCCGTTCGCGACACTCGGCTATGCGCACTCGATCTACGGCAATGCCGCGCATCAGCACGCCCTGCTCGACCGCCTCGGCAACGCGACGCAGCGCGTACGCGCCGAGCGGCAGTGGGTGATCGATGATCTGATGGACACGCCCGTGCTCGGGCTGCGGCCAGAGCTCGGGGTGCGCTCGGTACTCGCCGCCGAGACGCCGGCGTCGGTGTTCGCCGCCCTGCCCCTCGCGCTCGCGCGTGGCTATCGCGGCCTCGTCCTCGCACACGAGGCGAGCGCGAACACCGGAAACCTGATGTGGCACGGCGAGGAGGTCAACCACCAGTGGGGGAAGGGCTGGGAGGCCGAGGTCCTGCTCGACGAGTATATCCGGAGGGAGCTGCTCGCCGACGTCCGCTACTTCAGCGTGCTCCAGCCGATCCACGACGAGGTGATCTTCGAGCTACTGTCTCGCGACGCCGCGCTGGCACCGCTGACTCACTCGTGCAACCTGCGCAAGCCGTGGTGCGGGACCTGCGCGAAGTGCGCGTACGTGTGGCTCCAGATGGCCGCGCACCTCCCGCCGGCGATCGTCGACGCGACGTTCGGCGACGACCTGGGCGAGCGTCCCGAGAACGAGCGGTGGTTCCTCGAGCTGTTCGGGCTCGCCGAGCACACACCGTTCGAGTGCGTCGGCAGCGCGCCGGAGGCACGGCTCGCACTGGCGCTGTTGCCGCGACCGCTCGGCCCTCGCATGGCAAAGCTCGCCGCACAGGTCGGCCCGATCGAAGTGGCCACGCTCGCGCGACCGCTCGTCGGCGTCGGCGACCGCCACAACATGCCCGAGCGGGTCGCGGCGGGTGTTATGCTCCAGCTCGTCGACGCCGCGGCGGCAGCGCGCAAGCGCCTCGGTCTCTGAGCGCCGACGATCGTACCTACGCCGGTCCGATGCGAGGATGGACTCGTCGTGATCGGTGTCACGTGCTCTACGAGATCAAATCACGCGAGGACGCGCGCATCGCGACGACCGTCGTGATCGGCGACCACGACGCGTTCAGAGCGCACTGATCGTGCTCGCTCCCTCTCCGCCGACGGTGCTCGATGCGAACCCGACCAGGCCATACTGCGCGCGCGCAGCGTCCAGCTCGCGGACTACGACATCGACCAGCTGTGCCGGCCCGATCGCCCGCGCATGCGGACCCCACTCTAGGATCCAGGAAACGATCGGCGCGAGGCTCGGCACGCGAAGCTCGACGCGGACACCGCCCTCGGGGCGCTGCGTGATGCGCTGGCTCGGATGCCACTCACGCGAGGACACCAGGGGCGACTTCTCCTCGCTGAAGTCGACGACCACATGGTGTGGACCCTTGGCGTCGGGGAGGTGCGGACCGAACGCGCCTTCGAGCGCTTCGCGCACGTCGGCTCGATCGGTCGGCGGGAACTCGTGGGCCTTCAGGTACTCGGCGTCGCGGAATCGCTCGATCGCGAACACCGCCAGTGGTGCATCGCGCGTCTCGCCGATCGCTTCGAGGCGTGCACCGATCACGTACAGGCCATTGCGGTACATCGCGATCCGGAACGGGGCGAGGTACCCGGCGCGCGCGCGTCCTTTCGCATCCGCGTAACGAAAGCGAACCAGCTTGCGGTTCAGGATCCCACTCTGGAGAACGTCGATGATGTCGTCCTTGCCGGCGTACGACTTCGTGCCGTGGTCGGGCATGTAGACGAACTGCTCGCCGGACGCGATCGACGCGGCGCGTTCCTTCTCGCTCATGCGTTGCTCGAGCTTGTCGAGAACGCTCTGCACGTCTTCGAGAAACGGTGTTCCGGCAAATACGTCAAACACGCGCCGGACCGCAAACAGCGTGAAGCGCTCGCGCTTGGTGATCGACACGGACGAGTAGTTCCGCTCCTTGGTCAGCAGGGCGAACACGCGGTTGGCGCGCTTGCTGATCTCGATATCGATCCCGGCGTCCTGAAGCTCCACGATGTCGCGCCGCATGGTGCGCTCGCTGGCGCCGATCGCGGACGCGATCTCCCCGACCCAGCGCCCCTCCCGGAAGCCGCGAAGCGCGTCGAGGACGCGCAGCGCGCGCGTGACCTGGCCAAAATCACCGCGCCGATACATGCGGAACCCCCGGCGTACGTCCACGGAAGCGGCCTGGAAGCGGCGAGAGAAGGCTTCGAAGGAGCTTCGGTCGACCTTCCGGTGGCGCTTCCGTGAAGGTTGTAAGTGCCCTTTTCATAGGCATTATTTAGCAGGGATCGCGCTTCCGGCAAGGGTTGCGGAGTGCAGAGCGTAGGTTGATCGGCATGGAGACCCACGCACCGAAACCCGATCTCGGTCATCCGCCGCTTGCTCGCGACGCGTACGGCAACCTGCTCGCCTTTCCCGACCGCACGCGGGCATGGCGGATCTGTCGTGAGACGCGAGGCGCCCGAGTGAGCTCCGCGGTCCCGACCGGGTACCCATGCGATTTCCGCTCGCGATGACGTGCGAGGAGCTCTCCGAACTGTGTGGCCCGGGCATCTACCGGATCTATGCGCTCGACGAGGTTGGCAAGGTGCTCGTCGACGACGAGGTCGCCAGATGGGACCTGACCTCGTCCATGCGAGAGCTGCGCAACGGAGCCTCGGAGATGCTCGCGCCGCTCGGCGGCGCTCGGACGGCGGCGAGCACCCAGGCAAGCGATCTCCGGTTCGCGCTCGAAGCGATCGTGCAGATGATGCGGGTCAATGGCGATGCACTTCGCGCTGTCGCCGAGTCGCAGGCCGATTGGGTCAAGTCGATCGCCTCCGTCCGCGGGTTCTTCCGCAACGGAGCGCCTCCGCCTCGGCTCCCGTCTCCGCAACCGGCCAACGACGACGATGGCCACGACGACGAGGGCGACGATGAGCCCGAGCCCCCGCCGAGCAAAGGCTTCTACGACGTCGTCGCCCCCATCGTCGAGACGCTCGCGCCCACATTGCCGCCGCTCATGATGAAACTGTTCGGCGGCGGCGGGTCCACGGGCCGTGCGGTCGCGGCGCTGCCGTCGACGGGGGCCTCCGGCGGCGCGGCGGCCGACCTCGCACACGCTCCTGGATTCGAGACGCGCGAACTTTTCGATCTGAACTATGCCGCTGCCAAGGGCAAGGCCAAGCGCGAGGCACGCCAACCGTCCGGCACCGCACAGCCGGCGATGTCCGCGCTGCAAGCGCGCCTGATGTCGGATCCGAAGCTGCTCGCGCACTTCATGGCAGTCCAACCGCTCCTCAGCGCCGAGGACGTCGATGCGCTCATGGCGCTCGCGGGCCGCGCCAGCGCCGAGGACCTGGCAAGCCTGGTCGTCCAGCTCGAGGCCCACACTCCCGCCGAGGCCGCGGCGCTGCTCCACGGGATGCTGGTCGAGCTCCGCTCGGTCGAGCGCGCGACGGAACCGAACGACACCACTCTGAAGTGACCCGCGGAGACCACATGACCAAGCACACGAAGACCACCAAAGCGCGAACGACGCCGCGCCGACTCCCCCACGGCGCGAACGATCAGGCGCGAGCGCAGTCCGTCGATGCACTCGAGAGCCTCTTCGTCGTAACCGACGTGGCAGCGATGTCGATGCACACCGCGATGCAGCAGGTCGCGAGTCGCCGCGGTGTCTCCATCGGACCTCCTCCGGCCCCGATCTCGAAGCTGCTCACCGGATTCGCCGCCGTGTTGCGCGAGAAGGTCATCATGACTGCTGCGCTCCTCACCCCTGAAGATCGAGATCGGCTGATCCGTCTCGCCCCGCGCTTCACGCAAGCGCTCGGGACCAACGCCCCGGACCTGGTGAAGCTCGTCGGTGGGCTGGTCCAACTCGCCCCCGACCTGATCGCGCTCTGGCTGCGTGCACACCTCGACCTCCTCGAGACGAGGTTCGCTCCGTGAAGGCTGACGTGCGATCACCGGCAAACACGAACACCGCGACGCGCGGGGCGGCACTCTCACCTGGCGAGTCGCGCGCGTTCCTGGAGCGGCACGCATTCGAGGCGTTCAAGGTGTTCATCGGCGCCTTCCAGGATCTGATGAAGAACGGGGATGCGGATCCGGAGGAGGTCGCCGTGGAGCCGAGGACCGACGTCATGACCGCCGACGAAGTCGCCGTGTTTCTCGGCGTCGACCGAAACACCGTCTACGACTTCGCCGGCCGGGGCGTGATCCCGCATCAGCGTCTCGGCAAGCGTTTGCTGTTTCGGCGCGGCGCGATCGTGTCATGGTTGGACGCGTCACTATGCAAGGCCACGTCGACTCGGAAAGGCTGACTATGCCGGTTCGACGTACACCCGACGGGCGTTGGCGATATCGCCACGTGGTCCACTATCCGAATGGAACTCGCGAGCGCATCACAGGCTCGGCACCCAATCACATCAACACCAAGGCGGCAGCGGAGCAGGCCATGCGCGATCACATCGAGCGTGCGCTGCACCCGGAACGCGTGCCGACGAGAAAGGAGACTCCGACGTTCAAGGAGTGGTTCAAGGGCAGGTTCTGGCTCGAGTGGGTCGTGGGCAGGAAGAACAAGCCGACGGAAGTTCGTTCGAAGAACATCATCTTCGACAATCACCTCGAGCCTCGGTTCGGGGCGATGCCGCTCGACGAGATCGACGTTGGCGAGATCGCGCGGTTCCGCGCGGCACTCGTCGGCGCTGGCCTCGGCGAGAAGCGGATCAACAACATCCTCGTGGTGCTGTCGAAGGCGCTTCGTTACGCGAACGACTGCGAGTTGATCACGAAGGTGCCGAAGATCGGCTTGTTCAAGGTGGAGCGTCCGGAGTTCGTCGCGTGGGACTTCGAGCAGTACGCTCGTCTCCTCGCGACGGCCAAGCTCGAAGGCGAGGACTGGTACACGGCGGTGTGTCTGGCCGGCGAGGCTGGGCTTCGCGTTGGTGAGGTCAAGGCGCTGCGTTGGCGCGAAGACGTCGACATGATCGCGAAGACGATCACCGTCAACCAGCAGACTTGTAACGCCGAGACCACGACGCCGAAGGGCCGAACGCGGCGCACCGTCCCGATGACGAGCGCGCTGTTCGAGGCCCTCAAGCGGATGAGCGTCATCCGCGAGGGCTTCGTGGTGCGGAACCTGGATGGCTCGGCGAAGAAGGATGGCGACACGGATCACGCGATCGCACGGATGTGTCGCCGCGCCGGCTTGCCGGTTAGGTACTGGCACACCTTGCGTCACGCCTTTGGAACCCACGCCGCGTTGTTCGGCGTGAACCCGTGGCGGTTGCAGGCGTGGCTGGGTCACAAGCGGATCGACGAGACGATGCTCTACGTCCACGTCGCCGAGGCCCACGTGCGCGAGTTGCCCGAGCCGATTCGCGCGCACCTGAGCGAACCCGACCCGGATACTCGCATCCTCAAGATGTTGGGTGCCCGTGGCAAAACCGCGGCAAAAACCGCGGCGGGTGCGATCAGTTCCGTAAGGGAATCGGTCGCCTAAAGGGCTCCGGAGGAGGGCTTCGAACCCCCGACCCGGCGGTTAACAGCCGCCTGCTCTACCCCTGAGCTACTCCGGAATGGGGAGTAGATAGATGCCATCCCCGGGCGGTAGGCGTCAAGGCGCCGCTCGGTCGATCGCCCGCGGTAGGCTCGGCGACATGGCCCGTGTCGAGCGGAGCGCCCGGGAGCTGGTCGAGGACGTGCTCGCGGCGTTGAAGCGGGCCGGCACCGTGAAGCATCGCGACGGCCATGCGCGGTACGGGATCGTCGCGCCGAAGGCGTTCGGCGTGAAGATGGGCGAGATCCAGAAGCTCGCGAAGAGCTACGGGAAGAATCACGAGCTCGCCGGGAAGCTGTGGGCGAGCGGCTGGTACGAGGCGCGGATGATGGCCGCGTATGTGGAAGAGGCCGAGCGTGTGACGCCGGCGCAGATGGATCGGTGGTGCGCTGGATTTGCGGACTGGTCGGTGTGCGACACGGTCTGCTTCGCCGTGTTCGATCGAACGCCGCATGCATTCGCGAAGATCGAGCAGTGGCACACGCGGCCCGAAGAGCTCGTCAAGCGCGCCGCGTTTGCGCTACTCGCGAGCGTGGCGTTGCATGACAAGCGCGACATCGATGACGAGCTCGTTCGCTGTCTGCCGTTCTGTGCGACCGCCGCGAGCGATCAGCGCAACTTCGTCAAGAAGGGTGTGAGCTGGGCGCTGCGTACGGTCGGCGTGCGGAATGCGGCGCTGCACGCGAAGGTGATCGCGCTCGCGACCCGGCTTGCGGCCTCTGTTGACTCCCCTCCCCGCTGGATCGGCAAGGACGTGCTGCGCGATCTCGAACGCCCGCTCGTCGCGAAGAAGCTCGCGAAGATCAGCGCACGGCAAACGTCGTCGCGTCCGGCTCCACGAACCGCAGCAGCGCCTCGCTCTCGGCGCGCAGCGCGCTGAGCCGCTCGATCGCGGCGAGAGGTTGAGAGCGCAGCGTCAGCCGCGGCGGTCAGGCCCGCTTCTTCTTGGCCTTGTACTCGAGGAGGAGCGCGTCGACACCGGTCACGACTTTCTTCGGACCGGCCTTGCGGGCGAGGGCGAAGTCGACGATCTCGACGATCATCTGGGCATAGGTGCGGCCCGAGGCGGTGGCGCTCGCGGTGAACGCGCAGGACTCGGCGAGGTCGGGGTTCGGGTTGACCTCGAGGATGAAGGGCTCGCCGGTCTTCTGGTCGAGCCGCATGTCGACGCGCGCGTAGTCGCGGCAGTTGAGCGCGCGGTAGGCGCGCAATGCGACGTCCTGGATGTGGGCGGCGGTCTCGGGCTCGAGATCGGGCGGCGGGCAGACGCCCTCGACCGCGTGGTGGTCGCGGCTGTAGGGATCCCACTTGGCGCGGTAGGTGATGATGTTGGGGAGCGGCTTGCCCTGCTCGTCGGTGCCGCCCTTGAACTGCATCTCGTAGAGAGGGAGGGGGGTGTCGCCGAGGATGGCGCAATGAATCTCGCGGCCCTCGATGTACTCCTCGACCAAGGCCGCCTGCTTGTGGCTGTTCACCATCTTGTCGACGCGGACGACGAGCTGGTTCTGATCGTGGACGACGGAGCCCGAGTCGATGCCGCCGGAGGCATCGTCGTAGGCCGGCTTGACGATCAGGGGAAAGGTCAGGCCGAGGTCTCGAACCTGGTCGACTGATTCGAGGACCACGCCGCGCGGCACGCGCAGGCCGTGCGAGGCCAGCATCGCCTTGGCGTGGGGCTTCTTCTGGCAGAGCGAGAGCGCGAGCGGCCGATTGCCCGTGTACTCGACGCCGAGCAGCTCGAACAGGGCCGGGACGTCGTGCTCGAGCTCGGCATCGTCGAGGAAGAACTCGACGAGGTTCATGATGACGTCAGGCTTGTTCGAGCGGATCGCCTGCAGCATCGTGTCGAAGTTGTCGCGGATGTTGACCATCGCGACCTCGTGACCTGCGCTCTCGACGGAGCGCTTGATCAGCTGCATCTCCTCCTCGGCCGTTTCCCACGGCTCGACCTTGAGCGTCGGGTCCCAGTCAGGGGCCTTACGACCATCTCGACGGTAATGTGTATACACATCGTCGTCGATCTGGTTCCAGAGGATCAGGATGCGCGAACGCATGCGAGGACGCTCATCCACAGGTACCACTCCGCGGGAGTAATGTCACTTCGAGACGCCGGGACGCGTGCCCCACGGATGGCGATCGATCAGCGCATCGGCGCGCGCGCGCTGCTCGGTCGAGAGCCGGCTCTCCACCGCGAGACCGAACCACTCGGCGAGATCGAGCGCCGTCTCGAACCGATCCTTGGGATCCTTCGCCAGGCCGATCGCGAGCACGCGATCGATGTCGCTGGGAACCGGGGCGAGCACCGACGGCTGCGACGGAATGCGGTAGACGACCTCGTAAAGCGTCGTGGGGACGTCCTTGCCCGTGAACGCGGGGTGTCCCGTGATCGATCGATAGAGGATCGCCGCGAGCGAGTAGACGTCCGCGCGATGATCGACGTCCTCGCCCCGCGCCTGCTCGGGCGCCATGTAGGCCGGAGTGCCGACGACATGGCCCTGGGTCAGGGTCCCCGATCCGCCAGATTTGCTGACTCCGAAGTCCAGGATCTTCCAGCGGCGGGCTCCGGCCTCCTCGGCGTGGAAGATGTTGTGAGGCTTGAGATCGCGATGGACGATCCCGGCAGCGCGCGCGGCCTCGAGCCCGATCGCGACCTGCTCGCAGACCGTGCGCGCGGTCACGAGCTGGAGCCGGCGCTGGCGGCGGAGCTGGTGCGCGAGATCGTGCCCGCGCAGCCGCTCCATCGCGAGGAACGGGATCTCCCCGGCGGTGGTCCCGACCTCGAGCACGCGCACCACGTAGGGACAGTCGAGCTTGGCGGCGGTCTGCGCCTCGCGGATGAACCGCTGGACGGAGGTCGGATCGGCCAGCGTGCCCTGGTGGAGCAGCTTGACCGCTGCCTCGCGGTTGTCCGCGACACCGTGCGCCTCGTAGACCTCGCCCATGCCGCCTCGCCCGATCAGGACACCGAGCCGGAATGACCCGATCACCTGATCGCTGAACCGCCCCGGGCCGCCGATCTTGAGCGCGCGATCGAGCTCGGCCCGCGCCTCGGCGAGCAGAGCGTCTCGCTGAGCGACGCCACGTACGGCCTGCTCGAGACTGTTCATCGCGTGGAGCGTGACCTTCTGGCTCTTGCGCGCCGTGATGAACGCGATCAGATAGAGCATCTCGATGATCGCGATGATCGCGATCTGGTCCTGCACGCGGACGCCACTCATGTTGATGATGCCGCGATCGACGAGCAGGCCGCTCACGATCCCGACGCCGAAGATCAAGTGAACCACGGCGATCACGAGGTACATGCCCGTCGTGACGGCGCGACTGCTGCCGAGGCTGAAGAAGTAAATCCCGTAGACCAGCATCGCCGCGACCGGTGACGCAGTGCCCCAGTAATAGACACCTGACATCGCGCCCGCAATGATGAACAGCGCCGGAGCGATGACGCGCTTCTGCTGGTAGGCGGCGAGGTCGCGGATGATCGCGAGGATCCAGACCGCACCGACCACACCGAAACACGAACCCACGAGGACGACGCGCTGCGCAATGACGTCACCGCTGGTCAGCAAGGCCACGAACGGCCCGAGGACCGAGAGCACGATCGCGACCTTGAGAAACACC